>NZ_PJJV01000077.1:0-127056 GCF_002929655.1 Cryobacterium sp. M23 | reverse complement strand
ATGCGACGCGGTTACGAGAATCGCCGCGCCGCGAGATTCCGGCGATCTGCAAAGGCGAAGAAGGGGAGTCGTGAGACGTCTCGTATCCCTAGGGTTACAAGGCAACTTCGCGGATCGCACTCGGGCGGGGTAAGAACTTGCCACAGCGTGACGAGACGTGCGATCGGCGCCTCGGTCAAGCCCCGGCACAGACCTGCGCCTAAGGTGACCCGATAGCATCGACCTATGGTCACAATTCGCTCGGGTCTTTAGATACTGTCCAACCGAAATCGGCGTGGCAGATGTATGCTTTAGGTCAACGCGAATTTTCGCGTATGTCATCGGGATTGTTACTTTCGGCAAAACCTGAGACGTAACTTCATGTGCGGTTATGCGCATGGGCAAGTACGTCTTCTAGGGTCCGAGGAATATCCATGACTAACCCCCGTCTTATAGACCGCCTCCGCGGCGGACTCATTGTGTCCTGCCAAGCGCTTCCAGGCGAACCCCTGTTCGCTGCCGGAGGCGGCGTGATGCCGCTCTTCGCGATGGCCGCTGAGCAGGGAGGGGCAGTCGGGATCCGGTGCAACTCCGCGCGTGACGTCCTCGAAATCAAGGCGGCTGTTGGGCTTCCTGTGATCGGTCTCATAAAGCACCAGTACCTGCCGTACGAGCCATATATCACCGCCACGATGACTGAGGTGCAAGCTCTTGTGGCCGTGGGCGCAGATATCGTGGCAGTGGATTGCACTCTCCGTGAGCGTGTGGACAAACTCAGCCCGGCTGGCTTCATTGCTCAGATCCGGGCCGCATTCCCGAATCTTGTCCTTATGGCAGATGTCGCCACCCTCAAGGAAGGCTTGGCCGCGGCCGAGTCTGGTGTCGATTTCGTGGGGACCACGCTAAGCGGGTATACGCCCCAATCCCAAGGGGCCCCCGGTCCGAACTTTTCGCTGGTCGAACAGTTGGTGGCCAGGACTGCCGTGCCAGTCATCGCTGAGGGCCGGATCCGCACCCCGCTGCAGGCCCGCCAGATGATCGATCTGGGTGCCTTCTGCGTGGTGGTCGGCGGTGCAATTACCCGGCCACTGGAAATCACCACGGACTTCGTAACGGCTCTCGCGTAAGCGATAGCCCTTCCCTTCACCCACGACGGCGTCGTCGTGCCCGAAATGAAAGAAGCAACAGTGTTTAAGCAACTTCAGAAGGTCGGAAAAGCATTTATGCTACCGATCGCCATCCTTCCAGCCGCCGGCCTCCTGCTCGGCATCGGCGGCGCCCTGTCTAACCCGAATACTGTCAAGGCATACCCGGGATTGGACAACGCGATCCTGCAGGGAATCTTCGGCGTTATGTCCGCCGCCGGGGCGACGATCTTCACTAATCTTGCTCTTCTACTGTCTATTGGGCTCTGCATCGGCTTGGCGAAGCGCGACAAGGGCACCGCGGCCTTGGCCGGCATCGTGGGCTACCTGGTGATGACCGCCACCATCAAGGCGATGCTGGACATCTTCAAGCCTGGCGCCGAGCCTGTAGACACAGGCGTAGTCGGCGCTCTGGTCATCGGCGCAACGGCCGTATGGCTACACAACCGCTACCGCAATATCGAATTGCCGGCCGTCCTCGGTTTCTTCGGTGGATCCCGTTTCGTGCCGATCGTGACTGCGTTCGCAGCGATCTTCGTGGGAATCTTTTTCTTCCTCGCATGGCCACCCATCCAGCAGGTAATGGTCAGCGCCGGCACGGCGATCGCGGGCCTTGGGCCGATAGGAACGTTCTTCTACGGGTTCTTGTTGCGTCTCAGCGGAGCTGTTGGCTTGCATCACATGATCTACCCCATGTTCTGGTTCACGTCCCTGGGTGGAACCGAGATCGTCAACGGAGTGTCGGTTGACGGCGCACAGAAGATATTCTTCGCCCAGCTGGCCGATCCCAATCACGTCGGAATGTTCACCGAAGGCACCCGCTACTTCGCCGGCCGTTTCGCGACCATGATGTTCGGCCTTCCGGGAGCCTGCCTGGCAATGTGGCACTGCATCCCCAAGGGCCGTCGCGCCAAGTACACGGGCCTCTTTCTCTCCGTGGCTCTGACCTCATTCATCACGGGCATCACTGAGCCCATCGAGTTCATGTTCTTGTTCGTCGCACCGGCGCTGTACGTGTCCCATGCCGTGCTCGACGGTGCATCCTTCTTCATCGCTGACATCCTGAACATCAGTATTGGAAACACTTTCTCCGGCGGAGTGATCGATTTCATGCTCTTTGGCGTGCTGCAGGGCAACGACCGGACCAACTGGTTACTCGTGTTACCTATTGGCGTGGTCTGGTTCGCCCTGTACTACTTCTCCTTCCGCTTCGCGATCAAACGGTTCCGAATCGGCACTCCCGGACACTTGGAGGACACTATCGCCAGGGATGCAGAACCGGCTGCCCCGGAAGGCGCCGCCCTCGTCCCGGCTATGGTCGGCGACCTCACCGGCCAAAGCGCAGTTCAAACGGAAGCCGCAAAGGTCTTGGAAGCACTTGGCGGTGCCGCCAACCTTGAAGAGGTCGACGCCTGCATCACACGCTTACGCGTATCCGTGAAGGACCCCGCCAAGGTTGACAAGACCGCGTTGCGCAGGCTCGGCGCCACGGATGTCTTTGAAGTCCAGGGTGGCGTTCAGGCGGTCTACGGCGGCAAAGCCATCTTGTACAAGAACGCTATCAATGAGAGCCTCGGCCTCGACGACTGAAGGAGCACGACGATGCAGAACCCATTCAAGAAAAGGGGCGAGTCCGTCTACAGTCCGGTCGCAGGGCGAATCGTTTCTCTGGACGAAGTCCCGGACCCTGTCTTCGCACGGCGCTCCGTCGGTGACGGTTTCGCCATCGAGCCGACCAACGGATCGTTCCGCAGCCCGGTGGACGGCGAACTTGTCCTGATGGCGGAGACACGGCATGCCTTCGCTGTCCGCACCGACGCTGGGGCGGAGGTCCTGGTCCATATCGGAATCGACACCGTCACTCTCAAAGGAGAAGGGCTAATCGGACATCGGAAGGTTGGCGAGCGGGTTGCTCGCGGGGACGTCATCATCAGCTGCGACCTCGACGACATCAAGATGAAGGTGCCCTCGATGGTCACCCCCGTCATTTTGATGAACGGTGCCAAATTTGCCATGAGCTCGCCAGACCTTGAGGCCAACGGCGAGTCCGTGATCACGGTCCGGCGGAAGTAAAAAGGTAATCATGGAAGGAAACGCCCGCGAATCGCCCGCAGATGCGGGTTGCCTTGCGGCGCCCATATTTGCCAGGTCGGCCGGCGAACGCGATCCAGAAACGGTCTTAGGTCTGTCGACCGGTTTTTCTCCCCCAACTGCAAACGTGAATCTGCGCCGACGTGAAAAGCCGCGTTTTTGGGCAAACGGGCCCATCACGGCCCTATGCCAGGATTCGGTGCCTCAATTGCATCTGTCCATTCATGAAGTCCTGAGTCGTGCGAAGACTGCGGGACAGAAACGAAACGAGCACGACGAGGAGACTCGCCACCACAAACGAGACTGTCAACATTTTCAGGAGCGCACCCGATGGGAGTGAAGCCATCCACGCAAGCGAGCATCAAACGGGTTTACAACAACAATGTGGTTCTCGCCATAGAATCCGACACGATGGAGGTCGTGTTACTGGGCAAAGGTATCGGATTTCAGCGCCGTCCAGGAGAGACCATCGACACCTCCTTGGCCAATCAGCGCTTCGTAGCTGACGGGGCCTACCGCGCAGCCCAGGTCGCCGGGCTGCTGAGCGAGGCACCCCTGGACCAAATCGCCTTGGCCCAGACAATCACTGAACTGGGTCATGCAACACTCGGCCTCGAACCGCGACAATCTCTGATGATCCCGGTCCTGGACCACCTCACCTTCGCAGTGCGTCGGGCTATAGAAGGAATTCGCATCGATTTCCCGCTCCGTTGGGAGGTGGCACAGCTCTACCCGTCCGAAGCAGCCTTGGGGCGTCAGGTGGTGACCTTGGTGTCCGAAAGACTTGGGGTCCGACTGCAGGACGATGAGTGGGTGGCCTTCGCCCTGCACTTCGTCAATCAGCAGTGGACGAAGGGTGATTTTTCAAGGACCGTCGTCATGACCGAGACTATTGGCCGAGTATTTCTTCGCCTGGCGGAGCGGTGGGGTCAGCCCATCGACGAGAACGCGAGCAGTGCCGCTAGATTTGTGACGCATCTGCGCTACGTGTTCGCCCGAGCCGCCGCCGACGAACAGCTTCACAGCTCCCATCAGGATTTGCTTGCAGCGGTACGGCAGCTTTACCCGGAAGCCGTGGAGGCCGCAATCGACATCGCCCAATTGATTGGCGATGCGATTCACCGAGTAGTCTCCATCGATGAAATCTCATACCTCGCCCTCCACACGGGACGCCTATACGCCGAAATGAAGGAGCCATAAATAACTTTGCGTGATTTCCGACGCCGCCGGCTTTTGGCTGTAGCGCAGCCAAGAATCCTGGTCGTGCGCCAAAAGGAATGAAAAGAGGCGGATGAGCATGAAGCCCTCATATGACTAGTGACGCCCGAAGACCGACACGTGACACGGGTCAGGCGCTCTTGAGTATTTGAGGCGGTGAGCACCACCCAATCGTGCGGTTGAGCACCACCGATCGTGCGGGAGCGCGCCAATGGTGGTGTGGTTGGGAACCACTGACGGCCTCCGTCATCGATTAGGCGGTGGCCAGTGCGGTGTGCTCCCTCATGTTGTAGGTGCCGGTCTCGACCCAGATGGTGTTGTGGATGATCCGGTCCATGATTGCGTCCGCGTGAACACCGGACCCGAGGCGCTGGTGCCAGTCCTTCTGCGAGCTGCACCTGCTGATATCTTCATCGACACGTTCACCAATGTTTTTGGTGCGCTCATCTGGGATGCGCCCCCAGAAATAGCTGGTGACAATCGCTTCACCGCCTGGGGGACTGACAGCATGGTGGGCAGACCTGCCCTCGACACCATGACCGGAGCCTTCGATCAAGTACTCAACTTGCCGCGAGATGGCTCAGGTGCCGTCTGAGGAATGCCGTTGACTGAGGCGGCGATTTTCGGACCCGCACCATACGATCCAAGTAAGAGCCCCTTCGGCGGTTTTGGTTACCTGGGCCGATGTAAGCCGGGCCAATACCCTCAGCGCAGGGGCCACCCGTGAAGTGATAGATATTGACGCCCACGTGGATACGCCCCGCAGCATCCCGAATAGCAGCTCCGACTGTGTGCACTCCGCCTTCAACGTCCGCGTTGGCATCAATGGCCTCCTCCGCTTTCGCCATGAGTTCCAGGTCGGCATCGGTGAGTTGGCGCATATCCATGTTGTTGAGCGTATTGCGCGTGCAAGCTCTGTGCACGGAGCGAACCCCTACGGATCGCTGGAGCGATTCCGTCGTCTACAAGGGCGAGACCTGCGAGACTCACCACATGACAACTCAGACGAGTACTCAGAAACGACGTGCTGTGTCTCCGGTGCTGATCGGGTTCGTGGGGATCATCGTCGTTCCACTCTGTATCGTGCTCGCGACCACCTCTTGGGATGCACCAACCGCAGCAGACTTTGTGCGGATGGCCTTCGGTACCGTAATCGCCTCTACCTTGGCGACTGTGACGGCGTGGTGGCTGGCGTTCAACCGGATGAAAGCCGGTCGGAGTGACCGCTACTGGTTCTGGGGTGTTGCCGGCATCGTCACTCTCTCCTCCATCGGCAGCATCTTCAGTGTGGCTGAGACTCTGCTGGCGCAACTGACCAATCTGTAGAGCGCCAATCCGCCGCCCGGTAACCACCCCATTGCGGGTGGTCATCCCAAGACGTATCGAGACTTTAAACTGGGGCGTCCGCGCGGCCGGTATCCCGTGGTCGGACCGCGGCCGGCCGACGCGGTCTCAATGAAACGTTTTTTGGGAACAGTGGCTGCAATGATGTGGAAATGGATAGGCAACGTCGCTCCATTAGGGCTCTCACAACGCTGCTGGTCGTTTCATCAGCAGCGTTGCTGTCCGCGTGTAGTCAGGAGTCAGGCACGGACGTCACTGCCCTTGAACGCGCTCAGACTTCAACGGACGAGTTGCCGGCAGGCCTCGACGCCGACAAAGATTTGGGAGTGGCACCCGACTCCTCTCGTCTGCTTTCAGAGCAACCAAGAGTGGAGTACTTCGCAGCGCGCTCCGCGTCCGGGAAGGAAGTTTGCCTGATCATGTTCGCGTCACTCTCTGCGTGGACAAGTGCGTGCTCGACTGAGTTGCCGATTGAGCTCAGCCTGGCCGGGGTTGGATCGGCGCAGCTGATCTCCGCGTCCAACCTTCCCTCGTCAGATAGCTGGACCCAGGTAGCAGACAATCTTCCTATCGGCAAGTGAGCATTGGCAATTGCAAGCCACGAGTTGTGCTGGGTTGCCCATAAGTCGGACGTTTGCGGACGCACATCCGGCACCAATTGGTCGAGGTTCCGAAGTTTCGGCGGAGTGGCGTTCGGGAACCCTCAGGGCACCATACTCGCAGTGATGAGCGCAGCGCTGACGCACGCCACGGCGACCAACAAGAGAATCGCTCGATTGATTCTTCGGCGGCTGACCGTTCCCTTCCGAAACGATGATCCTGAAAGTCGGTCCAAGCCAGGCAGCAGCGCCTGAAGGGGTGGATCCTGCGGTGCCGGACGGATGGGTTCCTCTTGCGGGGAACATCACGAAAGTAGCCACTTCACTCTTGTCTCGTAACCTCCGTGCCTCAAAACCCATCGTTTCCGGTCGCCGTCGCTGGCAGGAGTTGTCTGTGATTTTCGGCGCTCTGTGGCGGCGTTCTGTGATCGCTATTTGGCGCATTTAGCTGTATCCCCACGTCGCTCTGGAGCAGGCGTCAGTGTCTTGTATCCCATCGTTTCTGGCATCTTGGATTCCGGGTGACAGGATGCAGTCATGACTGCCGCCCCCAAACTGTTCGCGCCCCCTTCGAAATACCACGACCCAGCTTTTGTGCGCAGCATCATCACTTCTCTTTGCGAGTTGTGGGAAAAGGACGATGGCGCCGGGGGCGACTTCCGTGGGCAGCTAGATCCCGCTCGAGCTGTTGCCATTCACACCCATGCCCATCACGCGGTGAAAATGGCTCGGGCGCTCCTCGTACTCGATGACGCCACCACAGGTGCCGAAACTGTTCCCATCGTTCGCCTGATCCTCGAATGCGGGGTGACCGCCGCTTATCTACTACTGAGAGACGGGTCGGGGGACTCGATGATCCGGAAGGGATCGGACCAGCGCAGATTGGCGCTTCGAGACATTGCTAGCCTTGGTATGGACGTCGAAGATAGCCTCCGAGAGGCAGCGGCCAAGATCGCCGAGCTGGATAGGGCGGGCGTGTTGACGGGGTGGATTTTTCAGCAACACTGCGAGTCCCTTCACGAGGGCAAGCAGCTTTACGCTCTCTACCGAGTGTTAACCTCTGAGTCCCACGCTGGGATGCGCATTGCCGATTTGTACGTCGTCAATGACGACCAGAGCCCGGTCGGGGTGGCGTTTGTGGCAGACCTTCCATACGAGGCAAAGGTTGCGTCGTTGGGGATCGCTGCTTCTATGTTGTTCCTCGCCATCAATGCGGACGAGATCGCCCGCGCCAAGCCCCGCAGGACGACGCAGCTGGGCACGATCGCGGGACGGCTTGGGGTCAGTACTCGCATCTTGCGCGCGGATGGATCCGAGCATCCTTCTCGCTGATTAAACCCTGTACGGTCTGGATTGTCGGCGGATGCGCGGACACCACGTCTGCGCGCGATCGTCAAATTAACGCGTCGGGCAACGCCGAGGCTTCTTCCCCGAATGGGGCGGTGCGGATAGCGATTCTGAACAGTAGGGTCGGGCCTCGGGGCCCCGGTTGACGCGTCCAGTTGGGGGGAACCTGACGAGATGACACTCGATAACCGGCGGCTTTCGAAAAGGCGGATTTCAGGTTCCGCACATGACTGCAACAGAGATGAGTGGAGCGATGACAGTCAGTTGGGTCCGCCTCTTACTCTGGGTTGCCGCCCTGGTCGCATGGTCCGCGTTCATCCTCGTTGGGCTGGTCCTGTTGGGGACAGGTCTCGATAGAACGTTCTTAACCGGTGAGGCTCTTGAACGCGATCGTGCTGGGAAGATTCTCATTCTCGCGGGTTCGGTCGCCCTCGTCGGGGCCGCGGTCTGGGCTCGGTTGATGCACGCCCCCATCTGGTCCTGCGCCCTCGTCGCAGCCCCGGCTGTCCTTGTTGGCGGCCTCACCTTGTTATTTGGAGGTTCTCTGTTCCCACACCTCAGCGCTTTGGTGACTTTCCCTGTTGCCCTTGCTGGCCTGGTTTGTGGGCTTGTCCTCGCCAGGCCACTGCTTCGCGCTGGCTCCGCGGGCCCTACCGCGTCGGTTGACCGTCAGGAATCAGCCTGAGCTTCTGCCCGCCGACGGCGAGTGCTGATAACTATCCATCTGAAGATGGCAGCGTTGATCGCAGCCAAGAGGAAGAATCCCAGGTAGTACAACGCCGCGCTCATGGATAGTGCTCCGATGGCCAATTCTCCTGGCCCCGACACTTGCGATGAACCCAGTGAACCGACGACATAGTAAGCAGTAGATAACGGCAACGTCAGTACCACGATGAGCAGAACCAACGCTTCGGGTGCGCCCGTCCTCCCTCCCACGTCATAGGCGCGCATCATGCAGACCGACGCAACGAGCCCGGCGACTGCCGCCAGATAAGCGCCCGTCATCACAATGGCCCAAGAGGGCAGGCGTTTTCCTGTCGGTCTTACGCGGTCAGTCGTCATTTCCGAAAGCTACAGGCCGTACCGACTTCGGGCAATAACCCATGACAATCGTGCTCTTGTGCATCGAGTTTTCCGAAACCATCAACGAGTGTCAGTTGACGGACGTCTCCCGGCACGCGTCTTGCACGAAACGGGGGAGCGGCTGCTGATCAAGACCAGGGACCGAAAGGGAACCTCCATCGGGAACAGAATGAGGGCCGTTAGTCTGAGGCGATGAGTACAGACGACACGGTCTTGGTTCGCGCGGTGCAGGCATCAGATTTCGCCGAGTGGGCGGGGCTGTACCGGGAATATCGAGCCTTTTACTCACTTTCTCCTGATGAAAACATTGTCGAACGTGTCTGGACTTGGATCAATGACGGCACGCATGAAGTAAATGCCTTCGTTGCCAGTTCCGGGGATCGCCTCGTGGGACTCGCGCACTATCGACGATTTGCCCGCCCCTCCACTGGCAGCGTGGGAATCTTCCTCGACGATCTGTTCACGTCCCCGAACACTCGCGGTTCCGGCGTCGGTCGGGCGCTACTCAGCGAACTCTCCTCATTGGCCGACGGTGAAGGCAGCTCAGTCGTCCGCTGGATCACGGCGGAGGACAACACTCGCGCCCGGCGCCTTTATGATTCAACCGCCACTTCGACGAAATGGGTCACATACGACCTGACGCCGGGATCGCTTTGAACGCCTGATAGCCGACCTCAAGCAAGTCCCACATTTGCTCGCCGGTTACGGATACCCCGCGGGCGCCGGTGCGCCGGGTCCGGCCGCGGATGAGGGCGTAGTGGGTGCGGAACACGGGTGCCCCGATTCTTGCCTGCGCGTCGTGGAAGAACACCACGTTGGATACCGGCCCGCTGCCGTCGTCGAGGAAGAGGAAGACGACGCGTTTGCCGCTGCGCATTGGGGGTGTGTGGCTGGCGCGGCGGACCCCGGCGACAAGCACTTCCGTGCCGCCCGGCAGGTTCGCGAGCTCCGACGCGGGCGTGACCCCGAGTTCTTTGAAGAGGGGGTAGAACCGGGTCATTTGGTGCTGGCTGACGGCGAGGCCGAGGTCTCGGAGTTCCACGTCTGTTTGGGTGCGGCCGCGGAGGTCGAGGGCGGCGACTGCCCGGTAGAAGTCGGGCAGCGGCAGCTCAATGTCGAAGGCGAGCTGGTCGGGGCCGACGGGGAGAGCGCGGCCGCCGAGGCCTTGGATGTGGGCGAGGAGGTCGCCGCGGCGGGCCCGGTCGTAGCCGATGAACGAGTCCAGGGCACCAACCCGGGCCAACGCTTCGAACGTGCGTCGGCGAGGCCGCACCCGGTCGCGGAAGTCCTGCAACGAGGAGAACGGTTGGTGCTCGGCGATCCGCTGCCGCTCCACCGCGCTGGAGCCGGCGAGTTCGGGCAGGGCCAGGCGGATAGCGAGCTGCCCGTCGTCCAGCTGCTCGACCCGGTAGTCCAATGCGGATTTCTGGACGTCGAGGCCGAGGACGGGGACGCCCAGGTTGCGGGCTTCGGCGACGATCAGGTCCTTGGGCCACATGCCGGGGTCGTGGGTGAGCAGCCCCGCGAAGAATGTCGCCGGGTGATGCGTTTTCAGCCAAGCGCTCTCGTACGTGTCCGGGCGAACGCCGCCCCGTGCGCTTTTGCGAATCCGAAACTGCCGAACCCGGACAGAACCTTCCACGCCCGATCGACAACCGGCGCCGGAAACCCGCGAGTGGCCGCCTGCTGCCGCACGTACACTTCGATCTCGGCGAGGTCGCCGGACTTGCCAAGGTGCCGGCGGAACACATCGGCCTTACCCATCCCGCAGCCGGTCAACTCGTCAAAGAGCCGCATCACCTGCTCGTGGAAGACAACAACACCGTTGGTTTCGGCGAGGATCGGTGTGAACCGTGGGTGCATGTGGTCGGGTGCGACTTCCCCGTGCCGCGCCTTCAGACATTGCAGGGGCATGTTCGCTTGCATGGGGCCGGGGCCAGTTTACGGAAATGGCTGGCTGGTTTAGCGTAAATGGGTTTTTAGGAAGAGGGATGTTCGCTCGAATGCGTCTGTTGTCTCGTCTGCGGCGTGGCGTGGAAGGTCCGGGTCCAGGGCGAAGCCGTGACGGACTTTGGGGTAAACAACCACCGAGGATTGCGTGGTGTTGTGGGTGAGGATTTCGCGCACCTGTTGGAGGTCACGGGCCGGGGTGCTGGCGTCTTTGCCGGCATATATTCCCAGCCAGGGTGCCTTGAGCACGCGTACGGCATCGATTCCGCTGAGGATGCAAGGCCAGCGTGGCGAAGCCAGGCCGGCACCGTAGAAGGTGACTGCGGCATCGATGTGCAGTGTTGCTGCTGCCCACAATGCGAGAGTGCCTCCCATGGAGAATCCTATTATCGCTACTTTCTGTGCTCCTTGGGCACGGACCCAGGACAAGGCGCTCTCGATGTCAAATGTGAGCCCTTCCCTTGTGAGGGTGTCGTGGTGACGGCGGGCTTGTGTGAATTTCCCATCGGTGACGACGGGGTCTGCGATGCGGTGGTAGTGGTGCGGCGCGGCGGTGATATAG
Organism: Cryobacterium sp. M23; assembly: GCF_002929655.1. Lineage (NCBI taxonomy): Bacteria > Bacillati > Actinomycetota > Actinomycetes > Micrococcales > Microbacteriaceae > Cryobacterium > Cryobacterium sp. M23. Next base: position 115,738 of record NZ_PJJV01000077.1, on the reverse strand, counting down.
CCGCAGCCGGCTAGGCGGACGACGAGAGCGGTGACCGGTGCGGAGAGGCCCCAGACCTCGTGGAGCACAATGACCCCAGCCCGGGCTACACCCACCGGCAGTGACACTGTCAGTGGGACACCACCGGACCCTGCAGTTTCATTCGCATGCGAATGGTCGGAACGGGCCGGGATGGGTTGCATGCTTTCTTCCGTTCGTTCAGGACTTCCAGTGACAGCGGCGTCACCGGAGATATCCTCGCCTTGCCCGCGTGAACCGGCGGACTGGAACGAAAAAACTTTGTCCCTGATCAGGTTACCGACGGCTTCAGGACGGCAACAGGGCGATGCCACCATACGAGGCTGCGCCCTTTATCGCGGAGCCGAGTATCGGGCGCATAAATCTGACATTTCTGATGCGGGCTTCAGCACGTGCGGTTCAATGGGAGCATGGCTGGAATCTGTGTGTACACGATTGGGCATTCCACTCATCCCATTGATGAGTTCGTTGGAATGTTGAAAGCAAATGGTGTCGAACGACTCATCGACGTTCGCACCGTTCCCGGGTCTCGTCACAACCCACAATTTGGGGAACACGAACTCGACATAAGCATGCCGGAGGCAGGTATTGACTATCAGCGACTTCCCGAGCTAGGCGGGTTACGGCATACTCCGGCGGCAGAAGCATCTATCAACGGAGCGTGGCGTAACAGAAGTTTTCGTAACTACGCCGACTACATGCAAACGCCCGAGTTCAGTGCCGGCGTCGACGAGTTGATGGCGCTGACGAAGAAGCAGACGGTGGCGATCATGTGTGCCGAGGCCGTGCCCTGGCGTTGTCACCGATCACTGATCGGAGACGCGTTGCTGGCTCGCGGCCTGCAGGTTGCCGACATCATGAGCCTGACCTCGACCAAGCCCCACACCCTCACCAGCTTCGCGAAAGTCGATGGTAACCGCCTCTGGTATCCACCGGAAGAGTGAAACCCGAGGGTGCCAATCCGAAGCAAGATGGTACAGCGAATACGCTCGAAAGATACAGCAGCATTATGGCAGTGGAAGGCATACCAATGACAAAAAAATACTCAGTCGGCGATCACGTGCGCTGGAACTCCGAGGCCGGCCATGTGCACGGCACCATCGCGAAAATTCATACGATAGACGTGGAATACAAAGGGCACACTCACCGCTGCAGTCCCGATGATCCGCAGTACGAGATTACGAGTGACACGACCGACCACGTGGCGATGCATAAGGGCGAGGCCCTGACAAAAATATAACCACCCGCGGCCACCAATGGATACAAACGGCGAGCGTGAGCACCTCTGTGACTGTCGGCAGTCTTGGAAAACGACCACGGATCAGATGGCGACGTTCGCGGAAACGGTGGGCACCCAGCAATGCGTCTCAGCGCCACGGTTACGGGCGGCCTGGTTTGTAGGTTGAGACGGATGCCGCATCAGCTAACCAGTATCGCCAGGGGAAATTCGTCGCATTGCCGCCGGGCCCGCTGACGCCAACGCGTGGTCCGGTTCGGTGGGGTAACGCCACGCCATCATCCGGAACGAAAAACTTCCACTGTCCGCCAAAAAGATCGTCACCGTCGTTTGCCAGGGTTGCCCCGAAGGTTTGGGCAACGCAGCCAGGGCCCCGCGCCAAACTGCTACTAGGAAGAGGAACTTTTCGTGGTTTGCTTTCTCGACGGCTGCGGGCAATGGCGGCACCTCCCATCACGTCTCCCGCCCTGATGAGACAACCGTATGGCTGTCCTGGTTGTCCGGCGACGAGGTTCAGCGAGTGGTGCATTCCATAGGTGAAGTAGCAGTAGAGGTGCCCGGCGGGACCAAACATTGTCTTGTTCCGATTCGTCTTGCCCCGATAGGCGTGTGCGCCGGGGTCGCGTTCACCCGCGTACGCCTCGACCTCGGTAATTCGAATGGTCACAATGCCGTCGTCATCGGTGCGTTGAAGGATGCAGCCGAGAATTTCGGGTGCGACATTGAGCACCTCGCGGGCAAAGAACTCTCGGTTCGCTAGATGAAATCCATTCGGCAAAGTCACTTAGTTATCGTATGCATTCCTGGCGAGCAACGCGCGAACGAGCGTTCAGAGCATCTCAGAAGTTGATCTGCTCTCAACGTCACGCGAAATAATTTTTTGAATGAGCAGCGCAAGAGATGCAGCGGCATGAGACGGTGGCGTCGGTTCGTCGTCGTCTCCAACCTCCGCGATTTCTCCAGGTCACCAAGATCTCTGACGCTGTGGCGATTGCCTGGACACTGTCCCCTTTCCTCCCTGGAGACGCTCAGGAATTGCGCTACTACGCGCCGCTGGGCGCACTTCTGAGCATGCACCCAACCCTCATGCGTTCGCTCCGCAGCGCTTTACAAATCCTCGCTGGGCTGGCCTTCGGAATCGCCCTCGCCGGGGCCGTGCTCATCCTGAGCGAGCCCAGCGCTTGGACGATCTGGCTGGTCATCGGCCTCGGCTCCCATATCGGAGGAATGCGATGGCTTGGTGTGGGCGGAGGTCGAGCGGTTGACCAGTTTTTGAAGCACCCTCGCCACGCACCTCAGCGATATCGGCGTGGCCTTGGTCGAGAGTTGGCCTCCCGAGCGTGAACTCTGGGCGACCAGGGGCAGCGCACTCACCGACGCGGCGCAGAAATCTTGTTGTTGACTATGAGGACCTCGCGGCCCTGGAGAACGTCACCTTTCACGTGCGCAACCTGACCGAGGTTTTTGCGGGCATGATCTGGGGTAAACCGATTCCCCTTGAGCTGCCGCCCGGACTGCCTCCGGTTCTCAGCGATGCCCTGCACGCGGTCGCAGAAACCTTGCGTGCCACGAACGACGGCCCGCGTGATAGTGCACCCCTTGATGCCGCCGTAGCGGCAGCCGAGGCGATTCTGCACGGCATGCAAGAGTTGGGTGCCGGGGCGACGTCGCTCAGCCCCACGGCCGCGATCGTCATCGATCTGAAGTGTATTTTGGTCGCTCTTCGCCCTGGGACCGAGAGAGATTCTGAAGAGTCTCCCTCACCCGTCGTTCAGCCCGTCCCATCGCTTGTGCACGCTGCTGAGGTTCCGCGCACAGGAACCTTCTCGTTCCCGCGAGTTTTTCCTTACCCGGGTTGACCTTGGATTAGCCTTCGGTACTGTGAATGGGATTGCAGAAACTATTTCATCCGTCGAATTCGCATTAGGAGGTCATCATGCCCAACGCCATCGAGACTGTCGACGTCAACGTTCCCGTTACCGTCGCGTACAACCAGTGGACAAAATTCGAGGAGTTTCCAAAGTTTCTCAGTTTTGTTGAATCCGTCACGCAGGTGACCGACACTCTCACCGAGTGGAAGGTTAAAGTCGGTGGCGTGGAGCGCGAGTTTGAGGCTCGGATAACTGAGCAGCACCCTGACTTGCGTGTTGCCTGGAACAGCACCGGCGGCCAGGTTGACCACGCGGGAGTTGTCACGTTCCATAAGTTGGCCGCGAACGAGACACGGGTGACGGTACAGCTTGATTGGGAGGCGACAGGGCTGCTTGAGAAGGCTGGGGCCGCTCTCGGTATCGACGATCACGCCATTAAGAAAGACCTCACGAACTTTAAGGAGTTCATCGAGGCGAAGGGAACCTCCGACGGCGGATGGCGCGGAGATGTGAAGGCCTGACGCTGCCGGAAGACCAACCTCGGCAAGCGCTACTGGAAAGAATTGCCGATCAAGCGTATCCGTGAAGGCGACTCCGCACAGATCGGCAATACTGGCTGCGCTCATCAGGGCACTCGTCGCGAGGCCGATGCCAGGGGCCTAGCGTCGGCCTCGCCCGACGCGGTGAAGCCGAGCTTCGCGATGACACGCTGGCGTTTGCGGAACATTCGATCAAACACCGTCCCAGTAGTCGTGCACCTGTGACGTGGCAGGTCCGGGCTTTGTTGTCGCGGGGCGGGAGGCGCGGGAGATGCGACCGATTTGTTGCACGATCCGGCCTTTGAACGCCATCGGAACGGCGAGAAAGAGAGTGTCGAGGCTGGGCAGGTCAAAGCCTTCGCCGGCGATCTTGTCGATCGCCACGAGAATGAACGGATCGGAGGGGTCCCGGTCGGACATTTCGGTCCGGATCCGGCGCCGCTCCTTGGGGGCCAGCTTCCCGTGCAGGACGAAGACCGTAGCGGCTTCCATTTCCAAGAGCTCCGCGAGCCGAGCGACATGTTCAACTCGGGTCGAGTGAACGAGGCAGTTCCGTCCCGCTCGATACGCGGCGAGCACGTCTGCCGCTATGCGCTGGTTGCGCTCGACATCGTCTGCGAGTTCGGTGTAGACGGCCTGAATTTCGGTGCTGGTCGCGTCTGCTGCGCTGGACCTGAACGTTGTCTTATGCACGACCACTTCTTGTTCGAAGAGCGCCGTGTCTTCGATCGTGTGACGAATGGGCCCGCACTGCATCGTGATGATGTCGTCCATTTGGTCGGCACGGAACGGCGTCGCGGTCAGGCCGACCCATTGCCTCACGGCGACCTGTCGCACGGCGGCCTCAGTTGCCGCCGCGCCCAGGGAATGGCATTCATCGACAATAATCAACCCGTAGCGATTCAGGATTGTCGGATCCGCCGCGCGGTGGGCAATGCTCTGCAGCATGACAATGTCGATGACGTGGGTACGTTTGCGCCTACCGTTGCCCAGCTGCCCGATCTGGCGGGGATCAACGTCAAGGAACTGGCCGAGACGCTCGCGCCACTGTTCGACGAGTTCTGCGCGATTGACGATGACCGCCGTTGGCAGGCCGCGTTCGGCGATGAGAGCGCAGGCGATGACCGTCTTTCCCGAGCCTGGTGGTGCAACCAGTACACCCGTGTCGTACCGGTTCAGAACATCCACGGCTTCGCGTTGGGCGGCCGTCAACTGGCCTCGAAAAGTAAGGTCGATGGACTCCGAGGTCGGGATATCCCAAACGACGTCGATCGTGATCCCGGCTGTCGCCATCAGCTGTGTGACCGAATCTAGAAGACCACGGGGGAGGCGAAGTGTTGATTCGTCGTGTTCAAAGCAATACACGAACCGCGGTGTGCCGAATGTACTGAATCGCTGCGCCTGTCTGCGATAGAACTCGGGGTTTGTCAGCGACGCCGCGTGCTTGAGATCCGTGACGAGTACTGCTGGCAAGCCGAGAGTGGGAATCGAAACCACTGAGCTGACGGTTACCAGGACGGTGGCTGGCACCGAGGCGATGGCTGTTGCCTCAGGGCCGGGAGCGGGCCCCGCGTTCCTCGAGGGCTTATGCGGACCTGTCTTGGCGTCGACTGGACCGGTGCGCAGGGGCTGGAGCGTGCTGACAGCCTCGGCCATCGACTCGGCATCGAGCGGCACAACGCCTGAGAGGAAAGCGAATTGGTCCTCGAATGGCATCCACGTGACGGAATCGACGAAGACCGTTGTCCCACGGCGCCGGCATGAACCCTGCAGGGGCAAGGCAATCAGGTTTCCGAGCCGCATTCTCCCGGGAGAACGGTGAGGCAAGAGGTCTTGAGATGGGAATAGGCGGTCGTAGCTCGTGAGGCTCATGCCGCTTCGGAACGACATGGCCTCCCGGAGCAGAGCCAGCCCCAGATTCCGAGCATTGTGGGCTGATATGGCTTGGGCAAAGAAGATCCAGACGTGGGCGCCCTCGCCCGAACGGGAGATCTCGGTGGCCGCGCTCACGCCATGGCGAGAACACGCCTGTGCGTATGCGGCGGCATCCGCCTTCCAGGTTCCGTCGTCGAAGTCGCACACCAACAACCGGCAGGTGTCGTCGTTCAGCATCGGGTAGAGACCGGCGTGCAGGCCCTCCGCGCCGGTGCGGCTTCCCACCAGATGTCGTTCGATGACCTCATCGGACAGTGGGAGAAGATCGGCGGTCGTGACGCCATCGGTGTAGTAGCCGCCGCGCACCGCGGGGCTCCATCCGCTTTTTCCGGTCTTGCTGCTCGTCCACCGGGTCGCGTAGACATCTTCTCTTCCAACGAAGAGCGATCGGAAAAGAGCGATCTTGTCGGCAGCAGATGAATCGTGCCTGACACTGGTTTGAACCGACGGTTTCGGCCTCGAATCACCAATCGCCTGGGTTGTGTCCGCCTGCCCTGATCCGGGGATTAATGCCCGACTGGTGACCAGACCGTTTAAAACGCGACGGGACTCTGCCAAGTCCGCTTCAAGAGACGCTATGCGCTGCTTAACGGCATCAATATCGGCGTCCAGATGGCGTGCTTCCACACTCTCATTGTGCACGAGCCTCGGGACTGTTTCCTCGAATGAGAACAACGCGGCCGATACTGAGTTCGATCCACGAACGAGGCGAGGTCCCTATCCCACCGGAATTACACGTCTAAGTGACAACGCTCAGGGCGAGTGCATCCGCACCGCGGTCGATCCGATTCGAGGAGGCCCACGGATCGGGTCGAGGAAGGGGTGGAGGAAAAGAGCAAGGCCTGCGGAGGAATACGAGTCCCGCGGTCACACGCACTATCCGCGCCCTGCTGGCTTTCGTAGACAGCCCACCAAAGGGCCGTTCGCGAAACTCTTTACGAAACGATCCGGTCAAAATATAAAGAAATCGCACCTGAGGCTTCTCAGGAACGATTTCTGGTTTGAGTGGATCTTGCGGTTTTTTGTGGCTGCGAGTTCTTCTTCAGCGCCGTAGCTCCGGCTGTTTTTCTGTTTTCACCTGCGTCGGATGGTCTCGAACGCTGTGTGTTTCACCTTGTCCGGGCGCATGAAGTCAGTCGGGCTCGATTGCTCGGGGCACACCGTGCCGTGAACCTTCGGGTTCTCCTTGCCGGGGACTGCGCTGGTGGCTAGGGCATTGCCGGGCGGTCGCCTTCGCGCAACCAGTCGTCGAAGAAAGTCTGGAGTTGCTGGCCTGAGCTCTCTTCCATTACGGCTTCGAAGTCCGCAGTGGTCGCATTCGAGTCGTTGTACTCAGTCAGCCACAAGCGGGCGCCGGCGAAGAACGCTTCGTCACCGATCTTCGCGCGCAATGCGTACAGGGTAGCCGCGCCCCGCAGATAGACCGGATTCGCGAAGAGGCTGTCGCGACCCGGGTCTGCGATGTTGAGTGCCCAGCCGTCGTTTGCGTCCAGGTATGCCACCGTGTCGGCGAACTGATTGGAAATTGATGCGGTGCCCTGATGTTCTGCCCAGAGCCACTCGATATAGGTCGCCCAGCCTTCGTTCAGCCAGATGTCCTTCCAATCAGCCGGGGTGACAGAGTTGCCGAACCACTGGTGCCCCAGTTCGTGCACCACTGTGTTTTCGTCTGCGACCTCGGAGTACACCGGGCGGGTCTGAGTCTCCAGGGCGTAGTCGACCGAGTCGTCGTCGACAATGGCGCCGAACGACTCGAACGGGTATCGCCCGAATTGGGCCTCCAGAAAGGTGATCATCTGGGGCTGCAGCGCGAGTGCCGCCGCTGTTTCTGCAAGGGGCGCGCCCGTCACTCCATCGTCGATCGCATTGATGATCGGCAGACCGTCCGGACTCACGTCGCGGGACAAGGCGTAGTCGCCTACGCTTGCCGTCGACAGGTAGCTGGACATCGGGTCGGATGCCCGCCACGTCCATGTTGTCCAGCCGGCCTTTGTCTTGGGCGCCCCGGCGGGCAGCCCGTTTGCCACAGCTGTCTTACCGGCCGGCACCGTGATGCGGAACCTGTAAGTTGCCTTGTCTTCCGGGTCGTCGTTCACGGGGTACCAGGTCGCCGCTCCATCGGGCTCGTTGACCACCATCGCGCCATCAGCAGTGGTGACCCACCCGTAGAGGGCCCCGGTGGTGTCTAGTGGCCGCCCGGTGATCCCGCCATACTCAATGACAATGGTCGTCGTCTGTCCTGCTTCGAGCTTCGGCCGCAGCTCAACGGTGAGTTCCCAGTATCGGTTTGCATTGTCCTGCTTCTGTGACCACTCGGCGCTGTCTTTGCCTTGCGCTTTCCCGTGTGCCGCCGCCTTGCCGTCCACCCGGACCGATGAAACGTCGAGGCCGCGTAAGTCGAAGTTAAGCGACTGCAGATCCTGCTTCGCGCGGAGTGTGATGGTCGCGACGCCGCTGAGGCGGCCTGTGAGGACCTTGGGTTCCGTCGGCGGCATGTAGCGAAGCGCAAGGTCGTAGTGCTGGACGTCGTACCCGCCGTTGCCGGCGTTGGGGAAGTACGCGTCACCGCTTCCGGCCGCGCCGGCCGTAGAGCGCGCCCCGTCCTTCCCAAGGGAGACCTGCGCCGTCTCACTGAATGCGCCAGACGCGACCGTTGTCGGCACGATTGCGACCGCTGGAGCTAACCTCGCCCTGGCATCGGACGCGTTGGGGGCTACTGCTGTTCCGGTTCCGCAGGCGGCCAAAGCGAACACGGATAACCCCGCGAGTGCGACGGTTGTGAGCCTTCTCAATGAATCCAAGGGACATCCCCTTTGTTGGGAGTGAGGTCGAATATGGACTGGCTGGACTGGAGAAAAGCGTGAAGACGACGGTTAGATTCAGGGAATCCACAACTTAGTGCCCATCTCCGGCAACATCAACCGCGCTCATGGAATTGGCGTAGCAAGCACAGCGGTTACGGCAATGGCGATGAGAAGTACCACTTCGATGAAGCCACCGAGGAGGTAGTAGACCCATGCGTCGCGAATGGCCAGACAGGATGAAGACCCAGAGAGAAGGGGCGGACGATGTTAGCTGAGAGCCCAGAGAGGCAGAGTCCCGACGAAGAGACCAAGGGTCATGAGCGCGATCGCCGCCGGATGTGACGCTGGGACGTCTCCGGTTCCGAGTCTGTTAGTGATGCGGGCCAGGAGCGCATGGGTTCGTTGGCGAGAGAGCAGGCCGATGACTAGGAGCACCAGGCAGGGTAAGCAGTAGCGGCCGTGAGTAGTACGCCAAAAGGGAATGCTGTCCACGGGGTGAACCACGCGGGCAGTTCGATGGGTTTGCGGGGTCGGGTTCGGAAGCGTCGAATGCCAGCGATAACCACCGCGGCTCCCCCTGCCCCGAAGGCGACATAGCGCAGCGCGAGCACAATGCCGCCGACGGCGCCTGCGGCTGTGCTAGCGCCGAGAAACAGTGCTGCACCCGCCACGAACACGGTTGTGGCCGCGCCGAGAATGGTCACCAGTGCCGTTAGTCCGGGCCGACTGGGTGCAACAAGCAGGATGAGTGTGACGGCGACGATGGTCGCCGGATTGAAGGCGTCGAGGGCCGCTAGGCCGGCAATCGCGCCCAGTAGCGCTCCACTCATTGTCTTGACGCACCACCGGGTCGAGGGATCAGGGCGTCGAGGAGTGCGTCGAGTTGTGCGGGGGTGGGGGCAGGCTCGATGCCGGCAATCACGTTGGCTGCGAGTCCGTCACCGACGAGGCGGATCACCCGTGCGCGTGTTGCGTCGCCTGTTTCCTTCTGAATCATGGCCTCCCACCGAGAGACGGCTTCCTGCGCGGCGGCAGCGACGTCATCACCCGGCGACTCGACCGCCCGGTGCGCGACCGCTAAAGCTCGGAACAGAGCCACGTCATCACCCGTCGGCACGGAAAGCCTGAGCCAGGCTTCCGCCGCGCGGCCCTCCATCGACGCCGCAAGCATCGCTACGTCGAGCTCCTCCAACGCCCCGATGGCCAAGCCCTGGACAAGAGCTGCGCGCGAAGGAAAATGGTGGATCAGTCCGCCCTTTGACACCCTCGCGGCGCTCGCGGTGCTGTTCAAGGACGGCACAACACCGCGCTCGAGAGTGAGGTTTCGGGCTGCGTTGAGAATGAGCGACCGACGATCCATGGGACCAACCTACATGGAAACCGACCGGTCGGTCTGGCGCAGTTATTGATCGGCCAGGAGATTATCCCGGCGCAGCAGTGAGTTACTGTCGCATCCGGCAAACTCGTTTTCTTCCGGGGCGCGCCACAACGGTCGCACTGACCGCCGCGGGGTCCGAAACCAGATGTGACGAGTCCGGCACCGGTCCCGTCATCCGCTCTCGCGGGCGTGGATCAGCCAGGGAACGCTGCGTCGTAGACCGCGCGAAGCTCGGCGCTGTCGGCACCGGTGACGCCGCAGCCGGTGATCGTTCCATCGACTGCGCCGACGAGGTAGCTCTGGCCGACCACGAAGGGCACGCCCGAGAAGTCGGAGGTCATCGCGTCGACCTGCGTTACCTCCACGCGGTCGGCGACGTCGCCAGCGAAGCGCTCCCTGACCTCCAGCAGAACGGTGTCGCTCTGGATCTGCAGCACCGTCGCGGCGAACGCCTGCTCCTGCGCCGCGACGGTCGCCGGCTCGAGCCTGAGGCAGCTGCCGCTCGCGAGGCCTCCGTCCATGGGAGGCTGTAACGCCTCGACGGTGGGCTCCGGGCCGCCGACGACGAGGGGCACGACGATTGCGGCGGCGATGGCGAGGCCGGAGGCGATGCCAACCACCGGCATCCACCGCCGCAAGGCGCGTCGCGGCGCCGTGGGGGTGACGGTCGTGGTGCCAGGGGATTGGTCGGTCATGATCTGCTCCATTCTGTGGTCGAGCCATGTCGGCGAGGCAGGGGGCAGCGTGCGGGCCGGATCGGCGGCGCGCAGCTGATCGCGCAGCGCACGGTCATCGTCGTGCATCTTCGCTCCCTTCGTCGTACGGTACATGTCCGGTCGGGTCGCCGGATTTCAGTAGCTCCTGCTTGAGGCGCACCTTCGCACGGTGCAGGCGGATCGCCGCTGCGTTCGCGCTGATGCCGAGCACGACGGCAATCTGCGGGCTCTTCAGCTCGTCCCATGCCCACAGCCGCAGGATCTCCGCGTCGTTTCGACGCAGGCCGGCGAGGGCGGTGGTCACGCGGGCCGTCTTGGCGGCGCCATCGACGGTGGATGCTGCGGGGTTCTCGTCCGCAGCGGCCGGCGGCGGGTCGATGGCAATGATGCGGCCGATGAGACGGATGCGCCGACGCTCGGCGCGTTGAGCGTTGCTGAGGCACTGTCGAGCCACGACGATCGCCCAGGGGAGTGCGTCGTCGGGCACCTCGTCGAGGCGGCGCCAGCACACCAGCAGGGTGTCGCCGATCACGTCGTCGGCCGTCGCGGCGTCGGTGCGGCGGTGCAAATAGCGGCGCACGGGGTCGACGACGAGCACGACGAGGTTACGCATCCGCTTCTCGCGCTCGGTGTCGGTCACAACTCTCATACTGAGGGATGTCCGGCAGGGGCGCGGGGATTTCAGGCGAGGTGCTTTCGCACTGCAGGAGATCGGCGATGACCGTAGGCCGGGTGCAGCGAGAGGATAATTCGGGAAAGCGGCTCTGTCACAAGAGTGGTCATGCCACATGTTCGGTGTGGCGTTTTTCTATGCCGTTTTCTAGGAGTTCCCACGTCCGCACGACCCTGGCTCATCACCTCAGCTCTCACGGTGGCCGCCACCACCCTTGTCGGCTGCGCCCAGCCCGCGACGGAGTCGAGCAAGCCACCGGTGGCGGAGCCGGCGCGATGGTCTTGCGACGGCGCGAGCGGACCGGCATCGTGGGCGGAGGTGGACCCCGGCTTCGCGGCCTGCGGCGTGGGCAACGCCCAGTCCCCGATCGACCTGCCCGCGACCGTGCCCGCACCGAGCTCGGTCATCCAGCTGAGCGCGGAGGACGCGGGGGCCGATGTGTTCGACACCGGGAACGCGGTGGAGTTCGAGGCCGATGGCGAGGGCGAGACCCTGACTTTCGCCGGCGACGAGTACAGTCTGCAGCAGATGCACGCCCACGTGCCGTCGGAGCACACCGTGAACGGCCGGCCGGCGGTGGCCGAGCTGCACCTGGTGCACGCGGATGCGGCAGGCAAGCCACTGGTGCTGGGCATCCTCGTGATCGAGGGGCAAACATCCGGCGCCCTGGCGCCGTTCATCGACGCGGCCACTCATTTGGCTGACGACGGGGACGTGACAATGGATATCGCGGCCGTGCTGCCGCGGTCGCTGGAGAACTACGAGTACTCGGGCAGCCTGACCACACCGCCGTGCGCCGAGGTTGTGCAGTGGGTCGTGATGAGCACGCCGATCTCGATGTCGGCGGAGCAGATCGGCACACTTGAAGGCGCACACAGTCACAATGCGCGGCCGACGCAGCCGCTGGGGGACCGGGGTGTGGTTGGCGGATCCGCAAAGCTCGGGGTCGAGGGGTAGCGGTCGGGTCGTTCCGGGCCAGCGCGCCGGGGCTTCCGGGCCCCGGAACCCATTAGTGGCGATTGTGGGCAGGCTGAAGTTCGCCAGCAGCAAGGCTTCGCTGGAAGGCCTCGCATCCGCCGCCAAAGTCCGATGGAACTCGACACTGCTAGGTTTGCGGCATGGACGAAATTTCAGTCCGCGACAAAATCGTCTATGTCTGTGATCCAGCCCTTCGCGCCTATCTGCGCGGATTCATACCGAACGCCGTGTAGTTGGCCGTGTCTCCTCGCGATCGCCATCATGCGAGGCACGTTCTGGCACGGAACCACGGGGATCTGAGCAGCTACCGGCTGATTAGGTGAGTCCGCGGAAGCTCCCCGAACGCGACGTTCTGATCGATATCCAGGGTCAACGCGTCATCCCGAAACTCGAGCGTGTACGTGCGCGAGAACGGCGTGCCCACGTTGTGCGCCCGCACGACCAGAGTGCTGGGGGAGACCCACGCGCCGCTCGCCAGAACCCGGGCATCGGCGGATGCCACCCATTCGCCGTGGCCAAAGGCCAACGGCCGGGCCTCGCCGCCACGGATGACCGTGAGCAGTCCCGGCTCGAGAGTTACCGCGGTCACGTCCGCATCGTCGAAGTCGAAGCGGACGCCCGCCACCCGCGCCGCCGTCTGTGACGTGGGTTCGCCCACGACGGTCGGCAGGGTGAGGCCCGCCAGCGTTCCGGCAAGACCACTCGGTATCTCTGCGAGCGGCTGGTCGGTGAAAGCGGGCAGCAGGTGCTCCCAGACGAGGTCGAGGGCACGCTGCGCGGTCGGGAGCGCCGCGGTCAGCACGATCACGGCATCCGTTTTTGGAAGCACGAGGCAGAACTGGCCGAAGGCGCCGTCGGCGCGGTAGCCCGCTGGCCGGTTCCGCCAGAACTGGTAGCCGTAGCCCTGACGGCCGTCGACGTCGTGCTCGGTGCCCGACGTGTCCACCTGCAGCGAGGTAGCTTCGTCGATCCACTCCGCCGGAACGAGTCGCGTGCCCTTCCACTCGCCGCGTTGCAGCAGCAGCTGGCCGAAGGTCGCGAGCTGCTCGGTCGTGAGGGAGAGCCCCCAGCCGCCCGCATCGATTCCGCGCGGGCAGGTCTCCCAGGTGGCGCCGACGATGCCGAGAGGGGCGAACAGTCGCGGGGTGAGGTAGTCGAACAGGCGCTCTCCGGTGAGCCGCTGCAGGATCGCCGAGAGCAGGTAGCTCGCGCCGCTGTTGTAGACGTAGTGGGTGCCCGGCGCGAACTCGAAAGGCTGGGCCAGGATGGTGCGCGCCCAGTTGTCGCCGTGCGAGTCGTCGGCGAGCGACACCGTGTCGGTCGGATGCCCCGTGGTCATGGTGAGCAGATGGCGCACGGTCAGCGCGGCCAGGTGCGGGTCGATCTGCTTGGGCAGGTCGTCTGGTAGCAGGTCGACGACGAGGTCGTCGAGCGTGAGCCGGCCCTCGCCGATGGCGAGCCCGACGGCGGTCGAGGTGAAGCTCTTGCTCACCGAGAACATGAGGTGCGGATGCTGCGCCGCGAAGGGATACCACCAGCCCTCCGCAATGACGCAACCGTGTCGAACGACCATGAGGCTGTGCAGGCTCTCGAGCTGCGCCTCCGCCGCGGCGATGAAATCGAGAATGGCGGCGGAGGAGATTCCCTCGGCCTCGGGGGTGCTGCGGGGGAGCGGGGTCATGGTTCAATTGTGCCGGGTCGAGCAAATGCCGGCACTCGAGTCGTCGCCGGCGGCCACCTTTCGGGTCCGATGCTGTCTGAACCGCCCGATTTCAGCCCACGGAGGCTAAACTTTTTGCATGCGAACCGTAGGTCCTCGAGTTCGAATCGTGGTGGCCGATGATCATCCACTGTTCCGGCGTGCGCTGGAGCAGACGATCAGGGACCAGGGTGATTTCCAGCTTGTCGGCCAGGCCTCGGATGGTGGCGAGGCGATGGAGTTGATACGCGAGCTGGCCCCGAATGTCGCAGTCCTCGATGTCAGAATGCCCGTTTTGGATGGCCTCCAGGTAGTCAGCCGCTCCTGCTGTTCGCACTGGCGATCGGGGCTGCGCACGTACTGCTCGGCGTTGTCCTCGGCATGTGGCAATCGTGGCGGGACCGCGCGCACCGTCACCTCCTCGATCGGGTGGGAACGTTCGCTTTCCTGTGCGGGATGTTGGGTCTGGCCGGTTTTGCGGCAGGCGCCCTGCCGCCGGGATTCATGTCGCCGGCAATAGCCCTGACCGTGGTCGGCCTGGTCCTCGTGATGTCGCTCCACGGCACTCTCGGGCTGATGATGGCGCCGCTGGAGCTGCTCGGCGCGATTGGGAACATCCTCTCCTATCTGCGGCTGGCCGCCGTCGGCCTTGCGTCGGTATACCTCGCCATCGTCGCCAACGAGCTCGCCACCGTGGGCCCGCTCTGGCTCGGCATCATCGTCGCGACGTTCTTTCACGTACTCAACCTCGCTCTCGCAGGTTTCAGCCCCATGATCCAAGCGCTACGACTTCATTACGTCGAGTTCTTCTCGAAGTTCTTCATTGGCGGCGGTCAAGCCTTCATCCCGTTCGGAAAATCACACTCATAACCCAGGAGGAAAAAATGGACATTGGAATCGGACTCATCGCAATCGGCGCGGCCCTCGCAGTAGGCATCTCGGCGCTGGCAACCGGGCTGGCTCAGGCCCGAATCGGTGCGGCAGCCATGGGTGCCATCGCCGAGAAGCCGGAACTCGCCGGCAGGGCCATTCTGCTGGTCGCGATCCCGGAGACCCTGGTCATCCTTGGTTTCGCCGTGGCTGCTATGGCAATCCTCCTGCTGCCGGCCTGATGCCGCTCACAGACCTGCTTCAGGCCATCCAGGCCGAAGCCGACGACGAGATCGCGGCGGACCTGCGAGCGCTGCGAGCTGAGGCGGACGCCACGGTCGCCGAGGCTTCCATCAGGGCGCACGCGCTTGAGCGTGAGCTCGAACTGCGGGCCACGGCCGAATCCCAGGTCGATGCCGGCCGGCGAATAACAGCCGCCCGTCTTGCCGCCGTCCGCCAAGTCCGTCTTGCTCGCGAAGAGGCCTATCTCGCGCTGCGGGCGGACCTCGCGGAGGAATTGAGGTCAGCCCGGCACTCACCGGCGTACCCGCGGCTATTGGGCGAGCTCATCCAGGGTGCGATCGCGGCACTCCCCGGCACCGTGCTGATCCGGGTTGACCCCCGCGATGCGATCACTGCTCAGGAGCTGCTGGCGAGTACCGTTCCCCCCGTGACGCTTGAAGCGTCGCTATCGACCTGGGGGGGATCCACGCGGTGGACGCCTTTGCCACCTTCGAACGTGATGGCAACCTCGGCCAATTTGAGAGCACAATCACTGCCGCCCACACGGGATGGGTTGTCGGCGAACTTGATGACCTTGGCAGTGAGGCCGTCGACCTCCGCGCGTCGCTTGCGCGCAGCGTCGACGAAACCAACGTGATCGCGCTGCTGCGACTTCGTTCCGCACTGTCCCGTCGCGAAATGTCCAAGCTGCCCGACGTCGCACCCTGGCTACCCGGTGGCGGAATCGTCACCTCCACACTGGAGTCGGCGTTGAGGCAGGCCGAAGACACCGAGGCTGCTGCACTTCTTTCCGCATCGGCCCGCTACCTTGACAGCCCGCTTGAGGCCTGGTCGCGCGACGGCGACGTCGCGAGGACTCAGCGCGCTTTGGAGCAGCAGCGGGTGCTGAACGAGATCTCGCTGTTTCGCCGCGGAGATCCTTCGGGTATCGCCATTCCGATCGCTTACGTCGCCGAATTGGCACTGGAGACGCGGAATCTCCGGGTGTTGGCCCAGGGCGCTGCTCTGGGGACTTCTCCGGGTGACCTCGATGGGCAGCTTCTCTTGCCGAAGGCCCGACGATGATGAGCGTGACAGCGGATGCGCGTTCTCGCTTGCTGGTGATGACGGTCGATGAACTGGCCGTCGGGTACCGCCTGGCCGGTGCTGATGTGATGGTCGTCGCCGATGCCGAGGCGGCAGGCACCAGACTCCGCGAACTCCTCGACGAGGGCGTGGAGGTGGGCGTGATCGCGGTGCATGAGCCGTTCTACACGTCCCTCGACCCGCCGCTACTCCGGCGTATCGAAAGAACCCTGCCCCCACTCGTGGTCGCACTCCCCTCCGGGGAGCGTCCGCACGGCGACTCCGGACGGCGAGAACAACTCCTCCAACGGCTGTGGCAGGCAGTCGGTTACGAAATCACATTCGACTCAGAAGGCCGGTAATGAACACACAAACCCTGACCGACGCCGGAACCCTATGGCGGGTCGCCGGCCCCGTGGCCGAGGCGATAGGCCTCCACGCCCGGCTCTACGACGTCGTGCTCGTCGGCACGGCCCAACTCCCCGGCGAGGTGATCCGGATCGACGGTGAACGCTGCGTCATCCAGGTGTACGAGGACACCGCGGGCCTCGCGGTCGGCGAACCTGTCGTGAACACCGGCCAGCCGCTCCAGGTCGAGCTGGGGCCGGGGCTGCTGGGCCAGATCCTCGATGGGACGCAACGACCGCTGAGGGAGCTCGCCAGGCGCGGCGACGACCCGTATGCCGTCGCGACCATCGCGCGCGGGGCCCGCGCAACAGCGTTGGATCGCGAGCGCAGGTGGGACTTCTCGCCGGCGGTTCGCGAGGGTGACCAGGTGGGGCCGGGAGACTTGATCGGAACTGTGCCGGATGCGGCGATGGCGCACCGTGTTCTGGTGCCGCCGGGAGTGAGCGGAATCGTTCGCAACCTGCGCACCGGCCTCCTGCGAGTCAGCGAACCGGTCGCAACGGTCGGCGACGAGGAAGTGGCGATGCTGCAGTACTGGCCCGTGCGCCAGGCTCGGCCGGCCTCGCATCGACTCGCTCTCGAGGTGCCCCTTGTGACCGGCCAACGCGTCATCGACACTCTTTTCCCCATCGCACGGGGTGGCGCAGCGGCGATCCCGGGAGGATTCGGCACGGGCAAAACCGTGCTCGAACAGTCACTCGCAAAGTGGTCGACGGCGGATGTCGTCATCTACATCGGCTGCGGGGAACGCGGCAACGAGCTGGCAGAGGTGCTCGAGGAGTTTCCGGCGCTCGTCGACCCACGCACGGGAACGTCGCTGATGCAGCGAACGGTGCTGATCGCGAATACGTCGAACATGCCTGTGGCCGCCCGTGAAGCGAGCATCTACACCGGGATCACCATTGCGGAGTTCTTCCGCGACCAGGGCCTGCATGTTGCGCTGATGGCCGACAGCACCAGCCGCTGGGGGGAGGCGCTGAGGGAGGTGTCGAGCCGCTTGGAAGAGATGCCGGCGGAGGAGGGCTACCCGGCCTACCTCGCCACCCGCCTGGCTGAATTCTACGAACGGGCCGGCGCCGTCCGCTGCCTCGGTGACGAGAATCGGACAGGTTCAGTCACCGTCATCGGTGCGGTCTCCCCGGCTGGCGGAGACTTCTCGGAACCCATCACCCAGCACAGTCTGAGATTGGCCGGGACATTCTGGGCACTTGACACCGCGCTGGCGAGGCGTCGTCATTTTCCGTCGATCAACTGGACTCGCAGCTACACCCTCTACCAGCTCGACGGATGGTTCGCCGACGAGGTCTCCGCGGACTGGCCAGTGTTGCGGGCGTGGGCGCTGGACATGCTGCAACGCGAGACATCACTGCTGGAAATCGTGCAGCTCCTCGGAGCAGACGCGCTTGCGGCGCCACAGCGCGTGGTTCTCACCATCGGGCGGCTGCTCCGAGAGGATTTTTTGCAACAGTCCGCGTTCGACGAGGGCGACGCATCCTGTTCGCTCGCCAAGCAGCACACGATGCTCACCGCAATTCACGCAGCGCACGATGCACTGGCGACGGCAGTCGAGCGCGGGGTGGCGCCGGACACCGCGTCGGCCGTTCCCACGCTGCTCGAGATCGGGCGCATGCGCGCCTGGCCCGAAGCCGAAATGGCTCAGCTCTCGAATGATCTGACCGCTCGCATCCGTACCCAACTTGAGGAACTCCGATGAAATCCACAGGGCCCGAAGCCGGCCCCACCCCGAAGCTCTCCATCGACCACCGAACGGTCACCTATGTGTCCGGCCCGCTGCTCATCGCCGAGCAGGCGCAGGGCGTCGGCTACGACGAACTGGTTGACGTCATCGCGCCCGACGGAGACGTACGACGGGGTCGAGTGCTCGAGGTAAGCGGTGACAAGATGACCGTGCAGGTGCTTGAGGGCACCCGCGGTCTTGACCGTCAGGGGACTGTCGTCCGCACCCGTGGTGCTTTCGCCCGACTGCCTGTCGGACCCGGCCTCATCGGGCGGATCCTCGACGGTGCCGGCGTACCGATCGACGGCGGCCCCCCGCTGCTGGCGGTAGCCGAGCGCGACGTGAATGGGGCGCCGATGAACCCGGTCGCGCGCGATCACCCCTCCGAGTTCATCGAGACCGGCATCTCGGCGATTGATGGCCTGAACACTCTGGTGCGCGGTCAGAAACTTCCGATCTTCTCCGGCTTCGGCCTGCCCGCCAACGAATTGGCGGTGCAAATTGCCGCGAGTGCGCGGGTGCTCGGAAGCGACGAGGACTTCGTGGTCGTCTTCGCAGCGATGGGGGTCACGCAACGCGAGGCTGCCTACTTCCGTGGTCAGTTCGCCGACAGCGCCGCACTCGAAAGGACGGTGCTCTTTCTGAACCTCGCCGACGACCCGACGGTCGAACGCCTGCTGACACCCCGAGCTGCGCTGACGGCCGCCGAGTACCTCGCGTGGGAGGAAGACCGCCATGTGCTTGTTATCCTCACCGACATCACCAACTACTGCGAGGCGCTTCGTGAGGTGGCCGCGGCTCGTGAGGAGATTCCGGGTCGGCGGGGCTATCCGGGATACATGTACACCGACCTTGCGTCGTTGTTCGAGCGTGCCGGGCGAGTGCGTGGCCGCCGGGGATCGGTTACCCAGCTGATGATCCTCTCGATGCCCGACGACGATATCAGTCACCCCATTCCCGATCTGACGGGCTACATCACCGAGGGACAAATCGTGCTGTCGCGGGATCTCCATCGGCGAGGCATCAGCCCGCCCATTGACGTTCTGCCCTCGCTGAGCCGGCTCATGAACGCTGGCATCGGTGCGGGGCGCACCCGGGAAGATCACTCAGCGGTCGCCGACCAGCTTTATGCCTGCTTTGCGAGAGGTCGGGAACTGCGCCAACTCTGCTCGATCGTCGGCGAGTCGGCCCTTTCGGAAGAGGATCGGCGGTTTCTGGCCTTCGCCGAGGACTTCGAGCAGCGTTTTGTCGGCCAGTCCGGTGTGTCACGCACGCTCGTCGAGACTCTCGACCGTGCGTGGGAGCTACTCGCTCACTTTCCTGCCGCTGAACTCAAGCGGGTCAAACCGGATATTCTCGCGCGCTACCACCACTACAAGGATGAAATGGCGGAGACATCATGAGCACTGTTGTGGGCAAAACGGTCGCCTGGCACGACCAGGAAGTCGCGGTCGTCATAGCCGGATTGCAGACGAATGCGACTCGGGGCCTTGACGAGAAGATCGCCGTTCATCGCCTGGAGGAGTCCGGCTACAACGAACTCGAGGAGCGCGCCGGTCGGTCGGTGTGGAACATTCTGTGGGAACAGGTGTCATCCATCCTGATCGTGATCCTGGTCGTGGCCGCCGGCTTGGCTGCGGCCCTGGGCAAGGCCATCGACGCCACAGCCATCATCGCCATTGTCGTTCTGTTCGTTGTTCTCGGGGTCGTGCAGGAGTACCGTGCGCAGAAGGCGATCGCCGCGCTGAAACAAATGGCAGCGCCAACCGTGCGCGTCGTGCGTGACGGCCAGATCCGTGAGCTCTCGGCGCGCGAACTCGTGCCCGGCGATCTCGTGCGCTTGGAGACCGGATCCGTGATTCCGGCCGATGTGCGCATCGTCGAAAGCATCAATCTGCGCACCCAGGAAGCCGCGCTGACGGGGGAATCCGAACCGGTCGACAAGACCACTGACCCGATTCCGGGCACCGACATTCCTCTCGGAGACCGCACCAATCTGGCCTTCCTCGGCACCTCCGTAACCTACGGGCGAGGGTCTGCCATCGTCGTCGAAACGGGCATGGCCACCGAACTCGGACGCATCGCCAACCTGATCCAGGATGTCCCGCAGGAGAGAACGCTTCTGCAGAAACGCCTCGACAAGCTGGCGAAGCTTCTCGCCGCCGTTGCCGTCGCAGTCGCCATTCTCGTTTTCCTGACCGGCCTTCTCCGCGGGGAGGAGACCTCGCTCATTCTCCTCACCGCGGTCTCGCTCGCCGTGGCAATCGTCCCCGAGGGTCTGCCGGCTGTGCTGACCTTCACGCTGGCCCTCGGCGCCCAACGGATGCTCGTCCGCCGGGCGCTGGTGCGGCGGCTTGCCGCGGTGGAGACTCTCGGCTCCGTCACCGTCATCTGCTCCGACAAGACAGGCACGCTGACCGAGAACCGGATGACCGTGACTGTGCTCGAGACGCCGCGCGACAGCTTCGACCTCGCAGCGGGCGCGACCCCCGAACTCAATGATGACGGTCAGGTTCTGCTCGCTGCCGCAGCCCTCTGCAACGACGCGGTCCTGGACCGGCGATCTGAACATCCTGAAGCCGTCGGCGATCCGACCGAGGGCGCCCTCGTGCTCGCGGCGGATCGGTTCACCATGAGCAAGGAAGATCTCGACTCGGGACTACCGCGAGTGGGCGAAGTGCCTTTCGACTCGACCCGAAAACGCATGACGACACTGCACCGCACCCCTGAGGGTGGTTCCCGTCTTCTTGACACGCTGACGACGGTTGCAGAGGGTGCTCCCTTCCTCGCCCTCGTCAAAGGTGCCGGAGATGGTATCCCAGAGCTCTGCAACCGGATCGTGCAGAACGGGCGTGTCCGCCCGCTGGACGACGCAGCTCGAACTCGGTTCAGCGCTTCCATCGAGCGGATGACCGAAAAAGGCCTCCGAGTGCTTGCCGTCGCCGCACGCGGCCTCGAGGAACTCCCGCCGTCGGGGAAGGGGGAGGAGGCCGAGCAGGGTCTCGTGCTGCTCGGGCTGATCGGGATGGTTGATCCTCCCCGCTCGGAAGCTCGGGATGCCATCGCGCGCTGCGCGACGGCAGGAATACGCCCCATCATGATCACCGGCGACCACCCCCGCACGGCGCGTGCCATCGCCGTTGATCTCGGCATCGCCGAACCGGACGGCCTCACCCTGACCGGGCGCGAGCTCGAGCAGATGGACAGCGAGACATTGCGCATCGCAGTGCGCACCACCTCCGTTTTCGCGCGAGTGTCTCCCGAGCACAAATTGCGCATCGTCGAGGCGCTGCAGGCCAACGGCGAAATCGTGGCGATGACCGGTGACGGGGTGAATGACGCGCCGGCACTCAAGAAGGCCGACATCGGTGTGGCCATGGGATCAGGAACGGATGTCGCCAAAGAGGCCGCCGAGGTCGTTCTGCTCGACGATAACTTCGCCACTATCGTGGCCGCGGTTGAGGAGGGGCGGGTCGTCTACGACAACGTGCGCCGTTTCGTGGGCTTCTCGATTTCAGGCAACTTCGCGAAAGTGCTGATCGTGGCAATCCCGCCGCTCTTCGGACTGCCGCTGTATCTTCTCCCGATCATGATTCTGTGGTCCAACCTGCTCACGGATGGCCTCTTGGGGCTCGGGATGGGCGTCGAGCGGGCCGAGCGGGACACGATGCGCCGGCCTCCCTTCAAGCCGACCGAGAGCATCCTCAGTCGCGGCATCGGGACTCAGATCGCTTGGCTGGGCCCGGTGATCGGGGGGGCGCTGATCGCAGTAGGTTGGGTCGTTTGGTACAGCGCGGGCGGCGACAGCGGCTCGATCACTCCCGAAGCCGAGGCCCTCCTGGCGACAATCGTGTTCACGAGCCTCGCCTTCATCCAACTCGCGCGAGCCCTCGCCAGCCGTTCGTTCGTCGAGCCGGTCTGGCGAACGGGGCTGCGCGGCAACAGGGTTCTGGTGAGTATGATTCTGGTCGCGCTCGTCCTGCAACTCGCCGTGGTCTACCTGCCGTTCGCCCAGGAAATCTTCGGCACCGTACCTCTGAGCCCGGCCGAACTGGCGGTCGGCGTTCTTCTGGCGCTGGGACTTCTCGTGATCATGGAGGTCGACAAAGCGTTCCGGCGGCGCGCTGTGCGCAAGAACTCCGCGAACGATGTTCCGGAGCAGAACCCACATCACCGCGGGCCCGAAGTGAGCCATTCTGATGGCTGATCGGGACCGCTCAGCGGTCCGTGCCCGTGATCCGGGCACGGACCGGGGCCACCGAGGCCGAACGTTCGCCCTGTTCGGGCTGCCGCTGCTGGTCGTGGCCGGTGTGCTCGCCGTCTCGCTCGTCATCCCCGGGTCGAACATCTGCGGGGGCCCCGTCCCCGGCTGCGGAAACCTGCGCAACGCTGGACCGGTCCCGATGGACATTCAGGCGGCAGGTGGCACAGCCGACGTGGGCACCGTGACGGTGCAACCGAGGGAGCGGGTGCTGCTGTTCGGGACTGTGAGTGAGGTGCGGGTTGATGCGGGGCAGTGCCTGATCGTGGCGGGTGGAGCGTTCTGGAACGCCCGCACCGACATCGACCGGGTGGCAGAGCCGACCGGGCTGTGGCACGCGATCGATGATTGGGGCGCACGGGTCCACCTCCTCGACGGGCCGTGCCTGGAGTAGACGTGATGCGGCCGTCACCGGCCCGACAGACGGTGTGCACGCCCGGTGAGCCGAGGTACGAGACGCACGAGGATCACCATGCCGACCAGCTCCACGAGGGTCTGGGGAACCACGGCCAGTGCGGCCACGGACAGGGACTCCGGTAGCGCGAGCGCCAGAGGGAGCACCACCCGGGAATTGCGGGTGGACCCGCTGAAGACGAGCGCACGGGTCGCCGGCACGTCCAGGCGTGCGAGTCGACTCGCTGACAACCCGACGACGACCATGATGACCGGGAACGCGATGTACAGCGGCACCACCAGCAGAAGCGAGGCGATCCGCGTGCCCACCGCCGCGATCTGGGATCCGATCTCCACCGCCAGGGCTGCATGACGGCTTCGATTGCCCGGCCGAACCGGTGCCGACGGCCAACCCATTGAACCGTGACCGCAGCCAGCAGGGGAATCACGAGCAAGACGAGGAACGCCTCGAGGAACGGCTCGATCTCGATCATCGAGACATTGTTCGGGCCCGCGAACAGCAGCAGGTAAATGGGAAGTAGAACGATCTGCAGAAGCATCAGCAGAGGTGTGGCCGCCAGGAGTCGTTCACGTGTGGCCAGTAGCGCTTCTAAGTATGCATGCGATGATAGCGCCAGCCCACGTAGTTGGTAGCGCGGTTCTTGACGATGTGGAGCCGGCCCGTGTTGGGCGAGAGGATGAGGTGCAGGGCGGCGTCGACGGAGTCTATGGTGGACGATTCGGCGCTTTCGGCGAGGCTGGTCACACGGGTATCTGGCTCCATTTGGGCGTCGGGTCGCGAAAAAAACCGAGAGTTCCCGAGACCTTTGGTGAATTCCGAACTTCGCTCTGACCCTTCACTGGTGTGAGGGCGTTTTGCGGCTCGTCATGGCCGCGAATTCAGCGTCGTAGAGGGATTCCCAAACGAGGTCTTTCGCGCTGTGTATGTATGTCTTCGCGCGGCTGTTGAGCCAGTCGCCACCCCACCCGCCGGAGCAAAATGCACTCGGTCCAAGGCTTCCCCTTCATTTGGTTTTCCGATCGCGGCCACCGGCTGAGCACGTGAGTGTGGCGCGCGGAAACTCTCCAACAGGCTTTGAGCGCGAGCTGGCAGAAATTCGAAGTAGGGCAGGATGGTCTGATGAAGATATACAACCCTCCACGTACGAATCTGCAGGCATCCAATGTCATTCTCGGGATGATGAGGATCTCGGACATGGACGATGAGGAGATCCGCGCTCTCGTCGGCACCGCGCGGGATGCCGGCATCAATTTCTTTGATCACGCCGATATCTACGGTGGCGCGCACGGCTGCGAAAAGCGGTTCGGTGACGCGGTCACGTTCACGGACGCAGAGCGTGAGGCGGTCATCATTCAGTCAAAGGTCGGCATCCGTCAGGGCTTTTTCGATTTCTCCAAGGAGCACATCCTCCGCTCGGTCGACGAGTCTCTCGCGGCGCTGAACATCGACTACCTGGATATCTTGCTGCTGCACCGTCCGGACACCCTGGTCGAGCCCGAGGATGTTGCTGCGGCGTTCGACGCGCTGCACGCCGCGGGAAAGGTGCGCAACTTCGGTGTCTCCAACCAGACGCCCGGGGTGATCGAACTGCTGAAGCGTTCGGTCAACCAGCCGCTGGCCTTCAACCAGGTGCAGCTGAGCATCACCCACGCGCCGTTGATCGCGCAGGGAGTTGCTGCCAACATGGCAGGGCTGGACCAGTCGATTGACCGCGACAACGGGCTCCTCGAGTACAGCAGACTGAACGACATCACCCTGCAGGCCTGGTCGCCGTTCCAGAGCGGCATCTTCGACGGCGTGTTCGTGGGCGACCGGGAGAATTACGGCCCGCTCAATGACGCCCTCGATGACATCGCCGCCGCCCACGGGGTCACGCCGACGGGGATCGCGGTCGCCTGGATCACCAGGCACCCGGCCAACATTCAGGTGGTCCTGGGGACGACCAAGCCCGCGCGAGTTGTGGAGTCTGCCGCAGGGTCCGAAATTCCGCTCAGCCGTGAGGAGTGGTACCGCCTCTTCACGACCGCTGGGCATGTCCTCCCATAAACAGGAGCGCTCCACATCGTCTTCCTGACCCCAGATGCAGGTAACCCCGGCGGCCAGCGACGCGATGAATTGCACGAGGGGGTCGTGCAGCTTGTCGGCCGTGCCGCCGGGAATCACCCGCCTACGCTACGTCGACAATGATGACCCGAGAAGGGCGTGCCGTCGGCAAGGTGGACATCACGCCAATGAGGTCGTCGGCGAGTTCAGGTGGTGAGCGCACCAACCTGAGTTCTGAGGGGTGTTGTTGATGGCTCGACCGTTGTCGCCTTTGAGCGTTCGTTTGTCGCTTTGGGAGGGGGTGGACGCGGGGCTGTCGGTGGCCGTCGCGACGCAGGCTGCGCCGTTCGACGACCTGGGATCAGGGAGCGGAGATATCCCGACACCAGGAAATCACCGTCGCGACCGGGATGTTCGTCTCGGTCTGAAACTGCAGATACTCAGCCATTTCCGAACCCTGGTCCCAGGTCAATGATTTTCGTAGGTGCGCCGGCAGCCCTGACATGGCCTGACCGACGCGTTCACGGACGGTGGTGGCGTCGCGTTTGCCGTTCAGGTGCACGAGCAAGAGCATGCCAGTGGTGCGTTCCACGAGGGTCGCAATGGCTGAACGGTTAAAGGTTCCGCAGACGAGGTCGCCTTCCCAATGGTCGGGAACCAGTCTGTTGTCGACCTCAGCGGGGCGCTCGCCCAGCAGCGGGCCGGAGAACCTCGAACGCCGTTTCGTCGTGTGACGGTGGGTCAGACGCCCGCGGCGCCCGGTTCGGAGGTGACGGGCCATTCCCCGGGACAGCCCGTTTGCGTGCGGCGAATACAGAGCCCGATAGATACTTTCGTGCACGACGTTCATCTCGGGCTGTCCCGGAAAATCGATCCGCAGCTGGTGACTGATCTGCCTGGGTCTCCACTGTTGAACGCGGGCAGCAGTTGCGGCTGTGGAGATTCCTTCAGCTAGTCGCCATTCACACGGTTTCCGGGGGGATCATCCGCAGGGATGGTCTCCCCATCGCGTTTACTCCGCGGGAATTCGGTTCTCCTGACTGGAAATGCAGGTGGTTTGGGTGCTCCTCAGCGTGCCGCGTACTGTTGACGATTCTGGCGGTCAAGGTGGGGAAATATTTGGAGTGGAACGGACTCACTTGGCGCGACGACAGCCGCCAAGAGATCGAATGCCTCCTGGCCACCAACAACTTCCCCGAATTCACCGGTCGGCTCTGTCGGTTATGCGCGGCTGAAACGCACCCGCCAGAGCTCCGGGCCTCGTTCGATGTAGCTCACGTCGAAAGTGTTTGGCTGGCTCTGCTGAAGTTCCGCCAGCATCCGTTGGGGGTCGTGCGGTTCGATCACGTCCAGGGCGAACCCCGGCACAACGGCGTCGAGCGCGCCGAAGACGGCCGCGTGCCGGATGGCGTGCGGGATGGTGCGGGCGTCGAGCACGATGGTTTCCGTCCCCTCGGTCGTCCCGTCACGGCCCCCATCTGCCGTCGGCTTGCCGAGTGCAATCGGCGGAGGACGCCGCGCCGGAGCGATGAGCTTGGCCACGGTGAGCAGGATGACCGCGTCTTCGACAGCCTCCAGCGAGTTGCGGCCCGGCGGCATCGTGATCAGGTCCCCGCGCCATCCAGACCACGATGCGCCACCCGAGGTGAGAACGACCCGCCCCTCGAGGACCTGCACGGTTGCTTCAGCCAGGTTGTCGTGTTCTCCAAGGCGTCGCCCGGCACGGAGCGCGATCAGCGTTTGCCGGAGGACGTGCACGTGGCCGCCGTAAACGGTCTCCGCGCTGCGACCGCTGGATGCGTCCCGTGCGTGATTGAGATGGTGGCGCACGAGTGCGGTGAGCGACTTCTTTTGCATGTCGTTCTCAACTTCCATTTCCCTCATGCTCCGCTACCGCTGTGCGCGTGTCAACGGTGCTGTGATTGCCGCGCGTGGCTGGTCGGTGCCGCCCGTTCTCAGTTCGGAGTCGGCCACGCTGCCAGCGCGTGGAGTCTGCTGATTTTCGAGGATCTCATGCTTGTAGATCTCCGTTTTCCGCGCGGTCTAGGCGCATAGGGCCGCGGTTGGGTTGAAGGTCAATTAGATGGTGAAGGGGTGGTCCGTTGGCTTGGGGAGGGCAGCTGCGTCTCACCTTCAAGAAACGATCGACGGCTGCTGCTGCGGCGCGACCTTCAGCGAAGGCCCAGACGATGAGCGACTTCCCCGGCCGGCATCACCGGCGACGGACACGCCCTCGTGGCTGGTCTGGTACTCACCGTCACATGCGACATTGAGATCGGTCGGGCACTGGGGGCGGTTACCGTCACAGAATGAAAATTTGCCGCAAAATGAAACTGCGCGGGCCTATTTGGTTTCCTCAGGAACGGCGGCTCCGCGCGCGCTCCGGGTGCGCAGCCACGGGATGAGGCCACCGACGAGGAGCATCTCGATCTGCCGGGTCGAGAGTTCGTGGCGCACGGAGTAGACCTCATCACGGGTTGTGTTGCGCACGAGGATCTCCGTTCCGTTCGAGAGAGCCTCACGAATCCCGTCGAGCACGAGCACGTCATCCTGCGCGATGCGATCGTGATCGGCCGCATCGGCGAACTGGAGCGCCAGCGCGCCGAAGTTGGCCAGGTTCTGCCAGTGGATGCGTGCGAACGAGACCGCCAGCACCACCCTTAATCCTAGGAAGCGCGGGGTGATCGCGGCGTGCTCCCTAGAGGAGCCCTGCCCATAGTTGGCACCGGCGACGATCATGTGGCCGGTCGTATCTCGGGTTTGGGCAGCGCGAGTCGGGTAGGTCGGGTCGACTTGGTCGAAGGTGAATTCGGCGAGCTTGGGGACGTTGCTGCGGAAAGGGAGCACGCGCGCACCCGCCGGCAGGATCTCATCCGTCGAAATGTCATCGCCCACGATCAGGGCGACAGGTGCCTCGATGTGCTCGGAGAGCGGTCCGAAGACCGGCAACGAGGAGATGTTTTCGCCCTTGACCAGGTGCACCGCTATGGATTCCTCCGGCGGCAAGGGCTTCTCGAGCATCGCCAGGTTCACACTCGACACCGCCGGAAGTATGATCTGGGGATATTCCAAGCCGAAGAGCCCGGGCAGGTCCCGCGGATCGGTGATCTGTCCCGTCAGCGCGGCGGCGGCCCCCGTCTCCGGCGAACATAGGTAGACCGAGTCTTCCTGGGTGCCCGAGCGGCCGGGAAAGTTGCGCGGCATCGTGCGCAGGCTGATGCTGCCATTCGCCGGGGCCTGGCCCATGCCGATGCAGCCCATACAGCCGGACTGATGCAGCCGAGCGCCCGCCCCGATCAGATCCAGGGTGGCCCCCATGATGGTCATGTCCTGCAGAATCTGCCGGGAGCTGGGATTCACGTCGAGGGACAGGCCGGGGAATGACTGCCGCCCCTCCGTGATCGCGGCCACGATCGCGAAATCGCGCAGGCCCGGATTCGCGGACGACCCGATCACGACCTGTCCTACCGGGCGCCCCGCCACTTCGCGCACCGGCACGACGTTGCCGGGCGAGCTGGGAAGCGCGATCAACGGCACGATCGAAGCCAAATCGATCTCCCCGGTCACGTCGTAGGTCGCATCCTCGTCCGCGAGCAGTTCGGTGAAATCCTGCTCGCGCTGTTCGGCGCGCAGGAAGGTTTGCACCTGATCGTCGGCCGGGAAAACGGTGGTGGTCGCGCCCAGTTCGGCGCCCATATTGGCGATCACGTGCCGATCCATCGCGGTCAGGGTGGCGAGGCCGGGGCCGTAGTACTCGACGATCCGGTTGACGCCGCCCTTGACGCCGTGCCGGCGCAGCATTTCGAGGATGACGTCTTTGGCGCTGGTCCACGGCGGCAGTTGCCCGGTGAGCTTCACGCCCCAGATTTCGGGCATCCTGATGTACAAGGGCTCGCCGGCTATGGCCAGGGCCACCTCGGTGCCGCCGACGCCGATGGCCAGCATCCCCAGCGAGCCGGCGGCCGGGGTGTGGCTGTCGGAGCCAACCATCGTCTTGCCGGGGATGCCGAACCGCTGCATATGCGTGGGGTGCGACACCCCGTTCCCGGCCTTCGAGAACCACAGGCCGAACCGCTGGCAGGCGGAGCGGAGAAAGTCGTGGTCCTCCGCGTTCTTGCTGTCGGCCTGCAACAGGTTGTGGTCGACGTACTGCACGGAAACCTCCGTGCGCGCGCGGTCCAGTCCCAGCGCCTCCAACTCCAGCATGACCAGGGTCCCGGTCGCGTCCTGGGTGAGGGTCTGGTCGATGTGCAGGCCGATTTCGGTCCCCGGCACCATCTCCCCGGAGACCAGGTGCGACGCGATGAGTTTCTGGGCGACGTTGTATGCCACGGTGGACTTCCTTACTCGATAGCGGTGCCCGCCGACATACGGCGGTAGCGAATTGGCCTCCGGGGCATTCCGCTCGTCCCCAAGGTAGGCCACTCGTGGCGCTGGGCCTAGCTTTTCCAGGGAGAATGGACGTCCTCTGTACTGGAAAGATGGACCGGGAAGACGGGGCTTTGGGAGGGGGTGGACGCGGGGCTGTCGGTGGCCGTCGCGGCGCAGGCTGCGGGGGTGTCGCGTCCTACTGAGTATCGGTGGTTAAGCGAGCATTGGAAGGTGCTGCTATCACCGGTTCAGGATTTCAGTGTCGCCAGTGTCGGACTTTGATCGTTGCGAGATCGAGAAGAGATCGGATTCCAGCTCGCCCGGGGTCACGGGGTGCGTCGCATCGCAGCGGCGCTGGGCCGGGCACCGTCGACGATCAGTCGGGAGGTGACCAGAAACCGAATCACTGGCCGGTATGTGCCCTCGCTCGCGCAGGAGCAGACCTGGGCAAGGGCTCGCCGGCCAAGAGCCCGGAAGCTGGACGGGTTAGCGTTACGGGAACAGGTCACCGTGATGCTCACCGATCGGTTCAGCCCGGAACAGGTTGCGGGTCGACTGAAAGTCGAGCATCCGGAGAATCTGGAGATGCAGGTGTCACACGAGACGATCTACCAGGCCCTCTACGTGCAAGGTCGTGGATCGTTGCGCTTGGAAGTTGCCGCCGCGTTGCGGTCAGGGCGGGCAACACAGCGACCGCAGAGGCCGGAGGGTCCGGGATCCTCGAGAACGTTGCCGCCGAGCTCAACCGCCGGCCCCGCACACGCCACGGCTACCGAACGCCCGCAGAAGTCCTCGCCACACTAATCTCGAATCGAACAAATCAAACCGGTGTTGCACACACCACCTGAATTCGCCGCCCGGGTGAACCGAGACCACGCGGAGGCTCGCCGAGCCGATACGGTCACGCGCAGGGGAACCATTCCGAGATTGCGTTGGCGGAACGGCGATGCGCGATGAATCGGCGGGTCACTTCAGCGATCGCATCTGCAAGCGGGAAGATGTTTCCCGTTACGAATTGGTCGTCGTGGTCGGCGGCAACGGGATGCCAGTAAACGCCGTCGGCGGTGATCGTCACCTCGGGTATGAGCGAGTCAACGGTCAGTTCTATGCCAGACTCAGCGACTCCGCGGTGGGCGAGTGCGCGGATTACCTGGTCGTCCCGCAGGATACCGAGAGTATCGAGAAAGGCGTGAAACGGCGCAAGTTCGTGCATCTGGTCGGCCGGCAAAGTGGCTGCGACCTTGACTCGAAATCCCTCGTCGTGTGCGATTTGGATGCCCGCGACGGCCCTGGCCCAGGACCCGGAGCCGCGGTGGCTGTCATGGATCTCGGATGTGGCAGAGTCGAGACTGATCTGCAGCACGAGCTGGGAGCGGTCCATTCGACGCAGGCGCTCGCGCCGCCTGCCGTGAAAAAGCATGCCGTTGGTGAGCAACGTCGTGGGCAGTTTGTTCGTGCAGGCATTGACCAACTCGTCGAGGTC
Source organism: Cryobacterium sp. M23 (assembly GCF_002929655.1). Classification (NCBI taxonomy): domain Bacteria; kingdom Bacillati; phylum Actinomycetota; class Actinomycetes; order Micrococcales; family Microbacteriaceae; genus Cryobacterium; species Cryobacterium sp. M23. The sequence goes on along the minus strand of NZ_PJJV01000077.1, from coordinate 84,993 downwards.
ATTCAGCAAGAACGGCTCTCCGCCGGTGAGGATGAGCTCTTTGACGTCGGCATCTGCAGCCTCGTGCGCGATCTGCCGGACTCGATCCATTCCGATGGCTCTCCGCTCTGCCTTCGGAGACGACCGAACGCAGCAATAGTCGCAAGCCAGATTGCAATCAAAATTGGTATATACCCAGACCCGGGATCCTGGGAGCTGACCGGGATCGAGCCCGGCGAGCGGGTCGGGCGAGCGGCCGTGGAGCACGGTGATGGCCGACCCCACCATGCTGACGATCTCATTCCCACTCGAAAGGCACCACGCTGAGATGAGTTCCAGGGCGGCGTCCCGATCGCATGTCCCGAAGTCGACAGAAGCCGTACGGCCTGTTGCCACCCGGCTCACGTTCTCGACCAGGTCGAGGAGCAGTCCCGCGCCTACCGGAGGGCTCGCGGTCACCATCGGTCCGATACTTTCTGTTCCCGCACGGCCGCGATGAGCGAGGCATACCCGTCAAGTTTCGGCGACACCCACGCCCGCAGGCCTTCCATCTCGAGGATTCGCTGATGTTCGAGGTTCTCCCAGTCCATCGCGAATAGGTTTGCCACCCACTCGTCCGACCGGTCGATCGTCAGCGACGGCATGGCGGTAAAGGTGCAGTGGCTGTACTCGGGGGAGATCCAGAAGGACTCGAACGCGCCGGGGAGGAGCTCACCGCGACCGATCGCTTGCCACGTGTTGATGCCGATCGCCGCAGCATCCGCCCGATCCTCGAGCACCGCGCGAAGGGCGTCGAGTTCGCTCCTGCCCGTATCACCGTGTTTCCCGACATCGCTATTGATGCGAGTGAGATCGACATCCGTCTCGCCGATCCCCGCCTCACGCAGAAAATGCACGGGAAGGATGGCGGCTTGCGCTGAATCGCGTGACCCCAGGGCAAGTCGACGTCCACGAAGACTCTCCAGCCCGGTGAAACCGCTGCCTGCTCGGGCGACGAACACCGTCTGGAACACAAGGTCCGTATCCCGGGACGCGAGTGCACGGCATGCTCCATCCGTCTGGGCGACGGTGCGCACCCAGGCCAGGTTGGTATTCCACGCGAGATCGATTGTTCCCGTGATGAGGGAGTCCACCAGACTCGCATAATTTGAGAACAGCATGAAGTCGATCGGCGTTGAGGTCTCGGCGAAGTAGTCTCGCATCCCTTCCCAGATGGGTACGACATTGGGAGAGTACGCAACGGAGCCGATGATCAGGGGCGCACTCATGCTGCAGCACCCGCAGAGGCAGTGTCACGAGTTTGGGCGGCGGGTGCCGCGGCGGTTTCCGGGGCGTCGAAAAGTGGGCGGCCAGTGATCGCCCTGCCGTAGAACTCATAGAGCACATCGGATGTCGGAGCCATCACGTGGCCCGCGCGGGCATCGCGAAAGTACCGATCTATTTGCAGGTGCTCCGAGAACGCCGCACCGCCGCAGACGCGCATCGCGGCATCCGTAATTCGCAGCGCGGCATCGTTCGATGATGCCTTGCTGCCGAGCACGAATAGGGGGGTATCCTCCTGCGGGTCAGCCACGCGACCAGCGGCCCGATCAAGGTACGCGCTCGCATTCGCGAGATCGATTGACATCTTCGCCAACTGCGCCCGAATTGTCGGTAGCGCTGACAGGCTTTGGTTGAGATGCTCCAGCCGGGTTCCCACCGTATGCCTCACCGCTGCGTCGACGGCCGCACGGCTGAGCCCGATAGACACAGCCGAGTTGCCGAGATTGAACCACGGCAAAACAGAACTCATCATGAGCCCGAATCCGCTACCGGCCGTCCCGAGACGGAATCCCTCGGAAGAATCCATGTCGATGGTCATCGGGCTCGAGGAGTTCCCACGCAATCCCATACCGCTCCACGGCCGGTCAACGCTGAGCCCCGGGCTATCTGCCGGGACCGCGAACAGGTCGACGGTCTCGGCATCCGCAGTCCCGGTAGAGATGATGTAGACATCCGCGTGGCCTGCGGAGGTCACCCAACTCTTTTTCGCAGAAATATGCATTCCGTCTGACGTCGAGGTCGCGCGCGACACCGGAGTCCAGAAGTGTGAGCGGGAACCCGCTTCAGAGAACGCGAGGGAGGCAAGAGAGCGACCGCTGGCGAGATCCTCGAGGAGTGCGGGCATCCCCGCTGGCGGTGCGGCTGCGACGGGCATGGAAGCGCTCACATGCATCAGATAGATCATGGAGGTCGACCCGCACGCTCCCGCAAGCTGGCTGATGACCTCAACGAGCTCGCGTGGCCCCGCACCAAGACCACCAACCTCAGTGGGCAGAGTGAGTCCGAGCAAACCGGACTCGCGCAGGGCCGCCACGGCCTCATGTGGAAAACGCCCATCCGCATCTACTGCGTGGGCGTGAGTTCGTGCAACGTCGAGCACGGGCTGAACGCGTGAATTCAGGTCCATTGAGGCTTACCTTTCGTCGGAATCGTGGGTGCGAATGAGCGAACGGACAGCGCGGGCGAGCATGAGAAGCCCGATGCCGAGACCACCGGTGACCGCCATGGTAGAGGCGTCGCCCCCCAGCGGCCTGAAAGACGCTGCGAGCCCTGCGAGTTGCACGAGCGCGGCGACGGTCAGCAGAACACCGGCGGCAGCGTAGAGCGCGGGGCGCCGAGTGGTACCGCCGACGATGGCGAGTGTGCCACTCACAAGTAGAACGACAGCACCAGTTGCCCCGATGTGCACGAAGTCGAATTCGGTCGGAAGCTGGGCGCCGAACACAAAGCCCGCAAACACAAGTGAGGCCAGGCCGAGAAGAACGCTACCGCGGTCGAAGACGCTCGAGCCGGCTGGTGATCGCCTCATGACAGCCTCATCATCAGTCGGGCTGCGCGCCCTGAGGATTGCACCCACTGCTGGCGAAGGACACCGTCGATTCCATAGCTTCGCCCAGCTGCGGTCGCGAAGATCGCGAGGTGAGCGAGCGCCATGAGATAGTACGACCAGTGCCATTCGTTCGGGGCGAAAAGTACTGAAAGCGTGATTGCCAGGGTCTGGCCGATGCCGACGACAGCCCAGAAACGCGTGGCGAGGCCGATGAGCAGAAAAGCCCCGAGTCCGCCTTCGACGAGGAGGGTGAACCACCCGAAGACCTCGATATTGGGCAGGATGACGGCTTCGACGAGTGAGGAGTAGGGCGGTAGAACAGGATGGGCGATCGCCTCGCTCGCCCAGAAGTAAAGTCCGTTCTCCTGTGCTCGGCCGAAGTCCGGAGGGATCTTCCAGGCGACATTCTGGATCCACATCAGTGCAACACCGACGCGGAGCACCGCGACCATAACCCCTGTCGCGCGGGAGACGGGAACCGCGACAACCGGCGCATCATTGACTCGGGACATGAGAACCATTCATCTCCAGCATCCAAGCGGCACGGACAGCAAACCGCAATACCGAGAAGATGGAAAATCCCAAAAAAAACTTCCCATCGAAATCCCATCATTTGCCCGACCGTGTTGTGCCATCCTTTCGGAAACGGCCTCTGACGCGCAGGCCGAGACAAAGCGACTGAAGCAGCAAATCGTCGAGTTGGACTATTCAGTCCCGGTAGGCGCTTGCTTCGGACGGCCGCTATTTCTGCGTTGGCGGAGCAGTGCCCACGCTTCTGGGGGACGCGACGATCGGCCTTGCGCTTGGCCTGCTGACCGGGCGCCGGATGGGTGTCCTTGCCCTCAGACAGGGACCGGTTCACTTCATGCCCGCCGCCGAGCTGTCTGTCGCCGGCGACCTCCGCATCCGAGTCGATCGCACCTTCACGCTCGACCAGGTGCCGCAGGCACTCGCCTACGTGGGCCAAGGGCGTGCGCTCGGCAAGGTGGTCGTCACTCCGCAGGGGTCAAAACCGGCGACCTGACGCTCACACGTTCAGGACTTGCCCAACCGTCGCACCGCCGTCGGCGATGAATTCGGTGCCCGTGGAGTAGGTTGCGTCGGCGACCAGGTACAGAATCAGCTTCGCCACCTCCTCAGGCTCGCCAATGCGCGGGATCGGCTGCCCGGCGTACATCTCCAAACTTTCCATACCGGCGGTCATCGGTGTACGGATGCCGCCCGGGTGCACCGAGACTACGCGGATGTTGTCAGCGCCGAGATCCAGGGCCGCGGCTTTTGTAAGTCCGCGCACTCCCCACTTGCTGGCAACGTAGGCGCTCAGGTTGGAGTAGCCCATGATTCCCGCGGTGGACGACACGTTGACGATGACGCCTCCGCCGGCAGCTTTCATTGATTCAGCGACCGAGCGGATGCCCAGAAAGACTCCGGTCAGATTGATGCCGATGACGCGGTTCCACTCCTCCAACTCTGTAGTGGCAACAGGCGTGAACGCGACGATTCCGGCGTTGTTGATGAGGATGTCAATGTGACCGACGGTGGAGTCGACGTCGGCCACCACCTGCTTCCACTGCGCCTCGTCTGCCACGTCGAGGTGTCGGTAGACGCCGTCAATCGAATCTGCCAGCGCCTGGCCGGCGTCATCGGCTATGTCGGCCACGATGACCCGGGCTCCCTCTGCTGCCAGCAGCGTCGCATCCGCCGCGCCCATGCCCACGGAACCGCCTGTCACCAGCGCGATCCTGCCGTCGAGTTTTCCCATGATCGGTCTCGATTCTGTTTTTCTCGCCCCGCTCGGGTCGCAAGACGAACGTCTCGCCACATTAGCCACGTTCATTGACAGCGGGCTACGTTGGCGCCATGCGAAAACTCTTCATCTCGGCACGAGATCAAGAAATAGAAGCAGAAGTATGCTCCCCTGACGATGAGCGTCAGGACGAGCGGGGGTGTGGAGCGGAGTGCCAGTGTTGCTCTGGCCCGCATGATAAATTCGAGTGTTCCGGTACCGGAGCATGACAGCACGCAGAACATCATCGAGAGGCTCAAGCATGAGCGAGAAACTGAGCTTCCGAGTCCGACGCCTCAATAAGAAGCATCGAACCGCTTTCGTCGCGTTGTTCGCTGAACACCCGCAGGCCGAAGTCGATGACGCGCCTGAGATCTATTTCGACGACACCATCGAACTTCAAATTGAATCCATGGCTCTGGCCCTCGTCGCCGAAACCGATGACGGCCGGCTTCTCGGCGCTCTTGTCACCGAACCGGACAGCTACGTCGACGAAAATCAGCTCGACGAAGACTCCACCGACGATGACATCGACGATGCAATCGTCAGCGACCACGGCACCGCCGTCTTCGAGTTGCTGATCACCGGTGGATCCGCGCAGGTGTGCCGGGAACTCCTCAACACTCTCGCACCGGCCCTCACCACCCGCGGTTTCGCTCAGGTGCATGCCAGCGTCCCACCAGATCTCGCCGAGGTGTTCCGCGGTCAAGGCTGGGTTGTCCTGCCAGAAAACACGGGCATCGCATGGATGGGCATGGACCAGTCAGACGAGCAGGTGCGCGACTATGAAGCGATCCCGAGCAGCTCGCTGGCCGCGTTCCTCGTGATCGACCCCAACGTGTACATGTCTTGGCCGTATGACGCTCCTGACAACCCCGAAGATGATGACTCGCGACAAGAGAACATCGCCACAGGCATGGAGGAGTTCGCAGCCCGGGTAGAGGCAGAAGCATCCTCAGATTCTTAGTGAATGACGGCGAGCAGCACGCCGACGCCCACGAGGCTCTCGTCAGGCCGCTACGCGGTCTGTCCGATTCCGTTCCAGAAAGTGCGACACTCCGGAAAAGATCGCGACAATGATCAGGCCCAGAATGAGCCCGAACACGGCCGACATCGCAGTGTCGGCTACCCAGACGACGACAGGACCGGCAGATTCGATCGAGCGCGTGACGGCATGCACCACGTCGTAGGCGCCGTGCCAGAAGGTGTCGGCCAGTTTTGCGATCACCAGGAGGCCGCTGACCCACAACATCGCGACCGTTCCGATGACGCCGATCACCCGGAACACGGCCGGCATTGACCGCACGATGCGCGCGCCGAGGCCGATCACCGCCAGGGCGCCGAGCGTCAAACCGGTCCCGAAATCGGGATCGAGACCCGCCAGTGCGATGAGCATGATCTCTGTGCTGAGGATCAGGTCGGTGGAGTAGGGCCGAAGACGAGTTTTCGCTCATCCCGCGGTTCAGCGTCGTCAGTCTCATGGTGGGCGCCGAACCATTCGGTGACTTTCTCCGCACCCTCGAAGCAGAGATAGCTGCCGCCGATGATCAGCAGCCACGGCAACACCCATGGCGCGAATGCGGAAAGGAGCAGTGCGAGCGGGATGATGATGAACTTGTTGAACAGGCTGCCGAGTGCGATCTGCCTGACAACGTGGAGTTCGCGTGCCGGTGTGAAAACCCGAACGTACTGTGGGGGGACGGCCGCGTCGTCGATGACGACTCCTGCGGTCTTAGCACTCGCCTTGGGGGCGGCGGTAAGTACGTCATCGACTACGGCGAGCAAGCCGAACGAGATCTGGACCTCCTCGAATGGGGGCATCACCCTGGTGGGCGACGCAGTGCTGACCACAGTTCCGCTCGGCACGGGCAGGAGATGTCAAAGCAGAACCGCACCAGCTGCTCGTCGCTGACGAATTTCGTAGGTCACCACCATCATGTGCGGCACGGTGAGCCCTGCCAGACCGATGAACACCAGCTGCAGGATCTGCTCGCTAAGAACGCCGCCGGGGCCGAACGCGACGAGGAAGACCGCTACCGCGAGGAGGGGGACCACGGTGTAGACCACGACCAGGAGGGCCGTCTGCCGTCCGCCGCCCCGCTCCTCCTGGAATCCTCCCTTCAAGTGCCGAAAACTGTGCAGTGCGCAGAAATACAGCACGAAGAAGACCAGCGGTTCTGTGGCCAGGCCGAGCACTGTGGCGAGCACGATCTCAACGCTCTCACTCGGCCGGTGTCGCAGGGCGACCAGGGCAGCGATCATCAGACCTGCCACGGCGATCGGCCCGAGCCACTCCTGCACGCTGGCCACCACTGCGCCTCCGTCACCGGACAGCACCACGTAGATTGCGCTGACCTGGTCAGGATGCGACAGCGCCGGCACGGTGAGCAGCCCGAATCCGGCGAGAAAACGCAGCCCGACCGACCGGTCCGCATTCCAATCGGAGCCGAAGTGCAGCGCCGACACGAGCAAAAACGCGACCAGGCTCAGCACGGGCGCGACCAGCCAGAGCAGCACCACGCCGACCACGACCAGAATGTAGACCGCGTTGAACCCGGCGAAGCCCAGCGGAGTGCGCCACAGCCCAGCCCGGCGCGCGATCAGTGGATCGAGAGCGCCGTGGGGCAGGCCCAGCACACCGGCGAGGATGCCCAGCAGCACGATTTGAACCGTGGGCGAGGGCATGGGAATGCCCAGTCCGACCACGGCCAGAATGACCAGGGCCAGGCTGGAGAACACCACCGTCTCGGCGGGCGCGCGCCGCCGCCGCGGCGTGACGCGGGCGGCCTCGCTACGGGGAGGAGCGGTCTGATCGGTCATCGCTGCACGCTGGTTTCTGTGGTCGGCGTCGGTCTGGTGGCCGGCAGGGTCTGTGCCGGGCTGAACGCCGCAGGCGCGGCCACCTGGGCAAGAAAAGGGGTCCACGGCAGGCTCGCGATGATGCGTGCGTAGTCCGTGGGCCGGGCGCCGTCGCTGAGAAAACGCACCAGCGCGGCGGGGGCAACGCCGCGGGCGAGGGCGAAAAAATACTCCGCGGTGCGTTCCGGATGCGCCCGAACGGCCTGCAGAAAGATGCGATCGAAGGCGCGCCTCGCCCGAGGTTCGTCTGGGTGGCCCACCGCACCCTGGCCAGCGAGCAGGCTCTCCGTGCAGAGTTGAGCCCAGCGCTGAATGCGCAGGAACCCGTAGCCCGAGGCAGCCCGCAGCGCCCCGCCGGCATTGCCGGCGTGCACGACCCCGGGGATCGGCGACGCCGTCTGCCGGCCCAGACCCATGGCCAGCACGCCACCCTCGGTGCGCACCCGGCGGGCGTCGGCCAGGCCGAGCCCGGTGAGTACCTCGTCGAGCTCGCCGACCAGGCGCTCCCGCTCTATCGGCGCCGTGCCGAAGCGGGTCCACTCCACGATCGCGCGGTTCCGGCCGAGCGGCAGGGCGTACACAAAGCTCAAACCCTCGGCGTCGGCGTCGAGCGACCCCATCAGCGTGACCTCGCCGAGCTCGAACGGCAACGGATGCTCACGCTCCAGTTCGAAGCCCACGAAGCTCTGGTAGAGCATCGACTCGGCGGCCCGTGGTCGGGTGTCAACCACCTGACGGGCCAGTAGAGGGCCCGCGCTCGTCTCAACCCGAACGCCGCCGGGGACTGCGTCGACCGTCTCGGCGTGCACGCCGAGGCGCAGGTCGACGTTCGCAGACTCGGCGATGTCGGCCTGCGCGCTCGCGTAGAAATCACTGCCCCGAATGTACTGGTAGGCCAGCCCGGGTACCCGATGCCGAACGGTGAGGCCCGCCGCATCCGAAAAGGTCCAGGTCTTCCAGCTTCGTGAGACCAGGTGTGACAGGTCGTGCTGTTCCGGTCGCCAGAAGCACCAGCTGCGGTCGTCCTGATAGGCCGTGCGGGGTTCCAGCACCACGACGCGCAAACCGGAACGTACTCGGGCCAGCCGGGCGGCCAGCGTGAGACCGGCGAGTCCACCACCTAGTATCACGAGGTCGGCGTCCACGGCAGGCGTCATCTGTGCTCCTTGCTCTCGATCACGTCCGAGGTGCCAATGGGACGATCTTCGAACATCCTAGTGGTCTTGGTATGTGATTTTTCGGCTGCTCACCCGGCTGCGAAAAACACGTTCAACCGGTGGTTTGGACTCCTCAGTGGAGGACCGCGAGCAGCACGCCGACAGCCACGAAGAGCACACCGAAGACGCGGTTCAACACGCGCTGGCCGTGATCGTCGCGGGTGAATCGCGCGAATGAATGCGCTGTTCCGGCGAAGAAGAACCACATCACCAGAATGTCGATCGCAACGACGGTGGCCGCGACGATCAGATACTGGGTCGGCATCGGCCTGTCCACCCGGATGAACTGGGGCAGGAACGCGAGGAAGAACACGATCGCTTTGGGGTTGAGCATGTTCACCCACAGCCCGCGTCGGAACATCGACCAGCGGGGCTCATCGCTCAGGGCCCGGGTGCGCTCGCCATCGAGTTCCGGCTTGGCCAGAAACTGACGGATGCCCAGGTAGACGAGGTAGGCGGCACCCGCGTAGCGAATGACGTTGAAGGCGATCGGAGAACCGGCCACGAGCAGACCGACACCGAGTGCCACGATCACGATGTGGATGAGAAGCGCGGCCTGCTGGCCGAGGATTCCCCAGATGGAGCGGCGAAAGCCCGCGTTGAGAGCGTTGCTCATGGTGTTGATCGCCCCCGCACCGGGCGTGAAGCTGATCAGGGTGCCCGCGCCGACAAGGGCCACCCACAGGGAGAACTGCACCGGGACATCCTCGTTTCATGCTGATTGCGGCTTGCCAGCCGGCGACGGGGTCAGGCCGTTACGCGGTGGGACCGATTCTGCTTGCGAAGGCGCGAGATCCCGGACAGGGCCGCGACAATGATCAGGCCGAGAATGAGCCCGAAAACGAGCGACATCGCGGTGTCGGTGACCCAGGCAATGATGGGTCCGGCAGGTTCGACCGCCTGCGTCACGGCGTGCAGAACGTCGTATGGAACGCTCCAGATCGTGTCGTTCAGGTTCACGATCACCAGGTGGCCTCCTACCCACAACATGGCGACCGTGCCGATGACGCTGATCACTCGGAACACGGCCGGCATCGATCGCACAATGCGCGCGCCGGTGCGTCTGACCCGTCGTACCGGGTGCTTCATCAGCGTCAGCCCGATGTCGTCGATCTTGACCAGCAGGGCGACCGCGCCGTAGACGAGCGCCGTCATCCCCAGGCCGATCACGACCAAGGCGCCGAGCGTCATCCAGATCCCAAAATCGGGATCGAGACCCGCCAGTGCGATGAGCATGATCTCCGTGCTGAGGATGAGGTCGGTGCGAATAGCACCGAAGACGAGCTTTCGCTCATCCCTCATCTCAGTGTCGTCAGTGCCGTGATGAACTCCGAACCACTCGGTGACTTTCTCCGCACCCTCGAAACACAGATAGGTACCGCCGATGATCAGCAGCCACGGCAACACCCACGGCGCAAAGGCGGAGAGGAGTAGTGCGAGCGGGATGATGATGACGAATTTGTTGAACAGGCTACCGAGAGCGATCCGCCACACGATGGGAAGCTCGCGCGCCGGTGACAGTCCCTGAACGTACTGAGGCGTGACGGCCGCATCGTCGATCACGACGCCTGCGGTCTTCGCGCTAGCTTTGAGAGCGGCGGTGAGTATGTCATCGACAACGGCGAGCAGGCCGACGGACATCTGGTTCTCCTCGGATTCAGGGGCGTCGTCCTGGTGCAGGGCGACGGCAATGGGGTCAACATTACCGCGCGGCAGGGTGGGCACAGGCGCCTCTCAGACGGTGGAAAGAAGATTGACCCTGGTTTCGCCATCACGTCGCGAACGATATATCGTTAACTATCGCCGAGCCGGATGGCTTCGGCGCTGAGGAGGACATCATGAGTGGTTCATTTATGGGTGACGGGTTCGGGGCACGCCGGGGCGGTGCTGGTGAGGGCTGGCCCAGCGGGATGTGGGATGCCATGGAGCAGCTGCGCGGACAGTTCGACCGCAAGGCCGGTCCGAGAATGGCACGCGGGGACGTGCGTGCGGCGGTGCTTGCGCTGCTCGCCGAGAAGCCGATGCACGGCTACCAGATCATTCATGAGATCGAGGAACGCAGTAATGGCGCCTGGAAGCCGAGCCCCGGCTCGGTGTACCCCACGCTTCAGCTGCTTGCGGACGAGGGCCTCATCAACGCCGAGGAGTCCAACGGTCGCAAGACCTACTCGCTCACGGAGGAAGGTCGCGGGGCAGCGGATGCCATGGCCGACCAGCCGGCCCCGTGGGAGGCCCAGAGCGCTCGGGACACCGGGCGGGCGACCGCGCTGCCCAAGGCCGGCATCGACCTGGCTCAGGCCGCCGCGCAGGTCGGGCGATCCGGCAACCCGGAGCAGGTGAAGCAGGCTGTCGCCATCCTGGATGAGGCGCGTCGCAAGCTGTACGCCATCCTCGCCCAGGACTGACCGAGTGCCCTCAGCACGTCGGCATCACGGAGATCAGGTGACCGACGTCGCAGACTTGCGCGCCCGCTCCCGCCGGATTTTGCGGTTCGCCGCCCTGTATTTGGCGCAGACGTGGTGTTACGAGGTCCTTCTCCCGCGGGTCGGGCTCGCGCGGGTCGCGGCACGAAGCAGATCGGCGCGACTGCAGCACATCGCGCAGCGCTTCCACGTGCTCGCGGTCGACCTGGGTGGCCTCATGATCAAGGTCGGCCAGTACATGTCGTCGCGCCTCGACGTGCTGCCGCCGGAGATCACGAAAGAGCTCGAAGGTCTGCAAGACGAGGTTCCGCCGGTGCCCTTTCCGGCGATCCAGGCCGTCGCCGAAGCCGAGCTGGGTGTGACGCTCGAGCGTGCGTTCTCTTACATCGATCCCTCGCCGCTGGCCGCAGCATCCCTCGGTCAGGTGCACCGCGCTCGGCTGTCGGAACTGGATGCCGCCGAGACCGGCCTGCTCGACGTCGTCGTCAAGATTCAGCGGCCGGGCATCAGCGAGATCGTCGAGGTCGACCTCGGCGCTCTCCGACGTGTTGCCCGCTGGCTCAGCCACGTGCGTCTCGTTTCGGATCGCGTCGACATGCCCGCCCTGGTCGAGGAGTTCGCGTTCACGAGTCTTGAGGAGATCGACTACCTGCACGAGGCGGCAAGCGCCGAACGGTTCGAGCAGAACTTCGCAGACGACCCCCGGGTCAGCGTTCCCGAATTGGTGTGGGAGCGCACCACGCGGCGCGTGCTGACCCTCCAAGACGTGACCGCGATCAAGATCAACGACGTCGACGGGCTGAGGGCAGCCGGAATCGACCCGTCAGAAGTTGCCGAGGACTTCGCGGCGGTCATGTTCGACCAGCTCTTCGTCAATGGCTACTTCCACGCCGACCCGCACCCCGGAAACATCTTCGTCACGCCGCTCGCCGCCGGTGTACCCGGAGCGGACCACGGCCGGGCCTGGAAGTTCACCTTCATCGACTTCGGGATGATGGGCGACGTGCCCGATGTCCTGCGTCGGGGCCTGGTGAATCTGCTCATCGCCGCCGCGTCACGGGACGGAAAAGGGATGGTGGACGGCATCCGCGAAGTGGGTGTGCTCCTGCCGTCCGCTGACACCGCCGAACTCGAGCGCGCGATGACGAAGCTGTTCGCCCGTTTCGGCGGGATGGGTTTCGCCGAGTTGCAGGATGTCGACCCGCGCGAGTTCCGCGCCTTCGCCATCGAGTTCGGTGATGTGGTGCGCTCGCTGCCGTTTCAGCTTCCGGAGAACTTTCTGCTCATCGTGCGCGCGATGTCGCTGACCTCGGGAATGTGCAGTTCGCTCGACCCCGCCTTCAATATCTGGAATTCCATCGAGCCATATTCCGCCCGATTGATCCGCGCTGAGGGCGGGAACGTGGTGCAGGCGACCGCAAAGCAAGTGGCGTCGGTTGCGGCCATCATCGCGCGGCTTCCCCAGCGGCTCGACAGCCTCACGACGCGATTCGACGACGGTACCGTCTCGGTGCAGACTCCCCGGATCGAGCGTCGCTTGGTCATCATCGAGCGAACCGCACGTCAGATCGTCTCGGCAATCCTCTTCGCCGCTCTGCTGATCGGCGGCATTCTGCTTCGTGCCGAAGATGTCGTGCTCGGAACGGTGCTCGTAGCCGTGTCCGCGCTCCCGCTGTTGCACGCCCTCTTCGCCGGGCTATCGGCGCGGCGCGGACCGCTGCTCTAGTCCCGACTGCGAGGAACGCCATTTCGGTTACTGAAATGCCTATGTCTGGTCAGAACGAAAAGCGGGATGCGGGGTTGCCGTCGGCCTCGAGGTCACGACGCGCGCCCGGTCGCCCAATTCACCGCGGCGGCGTCAGAAGTGCCCCGCGAGGCGAAAGCCGCGGTCCAGAGCGGCGGGAGCACCTGTAGGACAGCCGACTTTCCATCAGGTGGGTGATGCGACCTCGCTCGCCACGGTAGGGCTGGCTGTCGCATTTCACACGGCGCTATGGCTGGCGCTGGGCTTTTTGATTGGCTTTCCTTCCTGGTGGAACAACGTGCCCTACTACAGCGTGACGTCCTCGATCACCCTCGTCATGGTGTTCGTTATCCAGCACACCCAGGCTCGACAGCAGGCAGAAACCGAAGCCCAGCCATAAATGTGAGCGTGACCCCGCTGAGGCAACGACCCGCTGTTCATCCGGCGGTGATGAGCGGCGGGTGGCTGGACAACTGGCAAACTCCGGCGGGTTACGTCGGGTCCCGGATAGCATTCGGGTAACCATTTGGGATGAGCACCATTCCTGACACCGCACCCAACCGCGTGGGGCGGGTCGTGTGTCTGGCAGACCTGGCTACCAGCGTCCAACAGGTGACGGCCACGACGCCGGTCAGCGAAATCGACCGCATATTCCGTGCGAACCGACAACTTCGTTCCCTCGTCGTGCGGGAAGCCGGCAGTTTCTTCCTGTTGACACGGGAACAGGTGGAATTCACTCTGACCGGACGGTTGGGCTACGGTCGCGGCCTGCACGCCCGGTCGACGGCCATCCAGATGGTGCCGGAAAATTCCTTCGCCCTGCCCGGTGCGATGAGCCTGGCGAATGCGGCGCAGCGCATCCTGGAGCTGCCGGAGGGCAACCGGTACCGTGACGTGCTCGTGCTGACCGACGAGGGGCCACGGGTCGTGTCGGTGTCACAAATCTTCGAACGGTTGTCGACAGAATTTCGTTACGCCGCACTCCACGATTCCCTGACCCGACTGCCCAACCGCAGGCAATTGGAGGAGAGCGGAGCCGCGTCGATTGAGGGAACCGTGGATATGACCCGCATCGCGGTTCTCTACATCGACCTTGACGGTTTCAAAGCGATCAACGACACCTTCGGTCACCAGGCCGGGGATGAGATCCTGGTCGGCTTCGCAGACCGGCTGCGCGACATCGTTCGCCCCGCCGATGTGCTCGCCCGCATCGGCGGCGACGAGTTTGCGGTGTTGCTGGTCGACGTGGATGACGTGCAGCTTCTCGCCATCGCGGATCAGGTCGTACTCGGCGCGTCGGTGCCCTTCGTCTGTGACGGCCATCTGCTGCATGTTTCGGCATCCGTCGGCATCGCGATGGCCGGTGATGTTGGAGCAGAACGGGAACTGAGCTGGCTTGACGCGTTGCTCCGCCACTCCGACGGGGCCATGCTCAAGGCCAAGCAGGCCGGAAAACGCCAGGTTGCCCGTCTCGATGGGCACGGCGAGGCCGCGCCCATCGTGCGGAATGCGCTCATCCGGCGGCGCCTGCCGCAGGCCTTCGCGACCCGCGCTTTCAACTTGCACTATCAGCCGCAGATGGACCTGGCCAGCGGCGACCTCTCGGCGGTGGAGGCGCTGCTGCGCTGGACCGACCCGATTCTGGGCCCCGTCTCGCCCGCGGAATTCATTCCGATCATGGAGTTGTCCGGCGACATCCACCGCATCGGGCAAGGGGTCCTCAACGAGGTCTGCGCCCAAGCCAGACTCTGGTTGGATGCGGGAACCCCGCGCCGAGTCGCAGTAAATGTGTCTCCACTCCAACTGGCGGCCCGCACCATCGTTCCCGAGCTCGTTGAGGCACTTCACCGGCATCGCGTTCCCGCGCACCTCATCGAGGTTGAAATCACCGAGGGCGCCGTGATCACCGATCTGCCCCGGGCGATCGGACAGCTTCAACAGCTCCGGGAGGCGGGGATCAGCATCGCCCTGGACGACTATGGCACCGGCTTCTCTTCGCTTGCCCTGCTGCGTAGCCTGCCTCTGACCACGGTCAAGATCGACAAATCCTTCGTCGACAACATCGATTCTTCACCTTCGGACGCCCTGCTCGTGGGCGGGATCATCGACACCGCCCATGCCATCGGGCTCTCGGTCACAGCCGAAGGCGTCGAACGTCAGGACCAACTCCAGCTCCTGCGTGATTTGCGCTGTGACACCGTGCAGGGCTACCTCATTTCGCGGCCCGTCGCCCCAGGGGACCTTCCGCAAGGGTGCTCCATTTGACGTGCTGAACCGAACACGGCTGGGCAAGTGAGCAGAGAAGACGCACTCAGGGCCGTCGCAGAGGTGGTCGATCGTCTCGCCGAGAGATTCCCGCATGTTTCGCGCACGAGTATCGAGAGGGCGGTCCTCGACGAACGCCGGGCCTTGGACGGACCGCCGATCGAGACTATGTGCCGTACTGGTTGAACACGGTGCCAAGGGCCGCCTGCTCGGGCGCGGCAAGACAACAACCTCCTGGTGTGGGGCCCGGCAGCACCTCGTCCTGAACGAATTCGACGGAGATTTTGCTCTAAACAGCGCGTTGAGGCTTAAAACGGGTGTCTGACCCAAAATCTCCGTCGAATTGGTGCGAGGCCGGGCATGGCGCTGCAACAACCTCCTCGGCGCCGAGTTCACCGCGCGCTGGATGCTGATGTTGCCGAACTGGGTGCGCGCACGCACCGCGACGGTCGGCTCGGACGCGTCGGGAGCACGTCGCCATCGAGCTTTTTGCGCACGTGCCCTTCCTTCGAGGTCAGGTCGAGCCAGGCGGCGACACCGGGCCGCACGCCGATGGTGCCCTGGCCGAATCCGCTCTCGACCTGGCACTGGATCTGACCTTCCGGGAGCCACAGACCGATCGGCTAGCCCCGGGGAAGGAAGATCGAACCGGCAAGTGTGATCACCGTTCTGCGCGGGATGAACGCGACGAGCGATGCGGTGACTCTGTTGCGCGCACCGACAACCACGGACGGCACCGATTTTCTGGCGCTGATGGCAGCCAGGGTCACGTCGACGACATTCGAGGCCGGCACTCGCTTGCCGGGTGACTGCGAACCGGCGATGTCGAAAAACTCAGTGTCGGTGGAACCCGGACTCACCGCGAAAACCCGCACTCCGGTGTTGTGGGTCTCGCCCCAGACGGCCTCGGTGAACGATAGGACGAACGCCTTCGTGGCTGCGTAGACCGCCATCCCGGGCACGGGCTGGTACGCCGAGGTGCTGGCGATGTTCACGATGATGCCCGAGTCTCGGGCCACCATGCCCGGCAGGAAGGCAGCCGTCAGGTCGACCAGCGTGCTGACGTTCAGAGCGATTTCCGAGTGAAGGCGGGCTCGGTCTTCGTCGACCAGGCGCGCATTGGTTCCAAAGCCGGCGTTGTTCACGAGAACATCAACGGTGATCTGCTGGTCGAGGAGTTGGTGCTCGACCGCGGCGGCCGCACCGGGCTCGCTCAGGTCCTGCGAAATGACGTGGACGTCGATCCCGTTCTGCTTGCGCAATTCGGATGCGAGAGCCTCCAATTTCTCGGTTCGGCGGGCCACCAGAATGAGGCTCGTCCCCGTCGCGGCGAAGGCTCGGGCGAAGTGACTGCCGATGCCCGAGCTGGCGCCGGTGACGAGGGCTGTCTTGCCTGCGAGATCGAAATTCATTCAGCTGCTTCCTGACGTAAACGGTGTTCACACCCTAGAGGAGCATCCCGTCGGTCAGTCAGGCGCACACCGGTCCGTTATATCTCGCTGCGGCAATAGGGGGGGTGGCCGTGCGAGAATACTCAGCAACCCTCACCAAAGGCTCACAGCCTGCGTCCCCATCCAGTTCTGCATCCGCGCCTCCCGTTGCGCCCGTGCCGGTGGCGGTGAATCGGTGTGTTCTCGACTCGAAGAGGTTTTGATGTGTTGGACTTTCTAGGGGATCAGTATGAGCAGATCCTATTCAGCAGTTGGCAGCATTTCAGCCTTGTCGTTCAGTGCCTGATCCTGGCGACAGTCATCGCCGTCGTGCTGGCTTCGCTCGTCTACCGCAGTTCCGCGCTCACCGGGATCGCCAACTCGGTGTCGGCCATCGGCCTGACCATCCCGTCGTTTGCCTTCATCGGACTGCTCATCGCGCCGCTCGGCTTCGGTGTCCCTCCGGCCGTCGTCGTGGTGGCGTTCTTCGCCACGCTGCCCATTTTGCGGAACGCGGTCGTGGGCCTGTCGGGTATCGCTCCATCGATCGTGGAATCCGCCCGCGGCATCGGCATGAGCCGGTTTCGCACGCTCCTGCAGGTGGAACTGCCGATCGCCTGGCCGATCATCCTCACGGGCGTTCGGGTATCCGCTCAGATGGTCATGGGTGTCGCCGCGATCGCCGCATACTCCCTCGGCCCGGGCCTGGGTGGATTCATCTTCTCCGGCCTATCCCGACTCGGCGGCGCCAACTCCCTCGAGTCAGTGCTGACGGGCGTCATCGGCGTTGTCGTGCTCGCCCTTATTCTTGATCTCCTTCTCCTCGGCCTCGGCCGCCTGACCACACCTCGAGGTATCCGTGTCTGAGAACATTGCATCCAACCCTGCTGAATCCAGCAGCACCGAAGAATCCGTCACCCCCACCGGCATCACGGGTGCAAGCATCCTGTTGGACCACGTCACCAAGCGGTTCCCCGGCCAGGCGCGCCCCGCCGTCGACGGTCTCACCATGGAGATCCCGGCCGGCAAGATCGTGATGCTCGTCGGTCCCTCGGGCTGCGGCAAGACCACGACCCTCAAGATGATCAACCGGCTCATCGAACCGACCGAGGGTCGCATCGTCGTCGATGGCGACGACGTCACCGACATGAACGGCGACACCCTGCGCCGAGGCATCGGCTATGTCATTCAGGCCGGAGGACTTTTCCCGCACATGACGGTCGCCACCAACATCGGCATCGTGCCGAAGATGCTCGGCTGGGACAAGGCCCGCATCGCGGCCCGCGTCGACGAGCTTCTCGAGCTTGTTTCCCTCGACCCGGCGCTCTACCGCGACCGATACCCCAAGGAGCTCTCCGGCGGCCAGCAGCAACGCGTCGGCGTGGCGCGCGCCCTTGCGGCCGACCCGCCCGTGCTTCTGATGGACGAGCCCTTCGGCGCCGTCGACCCGATCACCCGACTGCGCCTGCAGGACGAACTGCTCAACATCCAGGAAGAATTGCAGAAGACCATCGTCTGCGTCACCCACGACTTCGACGAGGCCGTCAAGCTCGGCGACTGGATCGCCATCTTCAACGAGGGTGCCCAGCTCGTGCAGTACGACACTCCGGAACGCATCCTCGGCGACCCGGCCAACGAGTTCGTCGAAAACTTCATCGGGTCCGGCGCCGGCCTCAAACAGCTCACCCTGACGCGGGTGGCGGAGGTCAGCCTCAGCGACGCCGTCGTGGGCAAACCCGGTGAACGGGCAGCGGATGTGCTGGCCCGCGTCGTCGAGACCGGCCACGGCCACGCGGTCATCGTCGATGAGCGTCGCCGACCCATCCAGTGGCTCTCCGCGCGCCAGCTCGGCCGCCTCGAGGTCATCAGCGACGTTCCCGACCCGAAACTTCCGCTCGTCGGCAAGCGGGCCACGCTCAATGACGCGCTCGACACGATGCTCGTCTCGAGCGCCGGGGCCGCGCTCGTCACGGGCCGCCGCGACATGTTCAAGGGCGTCATCGACGTTCAAACCGTGATGGACGCCATCACCCGGTCACAGTCCGCTGCCGTGCTTGAGTCAGACCAAGCCCCCGTCGGGCTGAACACCGGCCTGTTCCAGGCGCAGGTGTCTGCCGCCGAGGCAGACCTGATCGAGACCGATCCCAGCGGCGCTGACGCGCGGTCCGTTCAGTGAGTACCCGCACCCCGCATACAGAGGCGGGCCTTGCCGGCGGCGATTCCGCCGTTGAAACGCCGGGCGACCCGACTGCGACCGGCCTACCGGTCAGCCGTGCGCGCGCGGTGTGGCGATCCTGGCGGGGACTGGTCTACCAGCTGGCCGGCATCCTGCTCGCGTTCCTGGCGCTCGTGATCTGGCTGCTGACGGCCAACCTGTCGCCGATCGTGCTCACCACCCTCGCTCCCGGCGCGCTCTGGGTCTACACGGTGGAGCACATCCAGCTCACCCTGCTCGCTGCGGTGATCGTGTTGGTCATCGCGATTCCCTTGGGAATCGCCCTGACCCGCAGACCCTTGCGGTTTCTGACCGCTCCGGTGCTCGCCATCGCCAACTTCGGTCAGGCGGCCCCCGCGATCGGCGTCGTCGTGCTGCTCGCGTTCTGGGTCGGCTTCGGCTTCTGGGCCGCGACGCTGAGTCTCGTGCTCTACGCCGCGCTTCCGGTGCTGCGCAACACCATGGTGGGCCTGCAGCAGGTCGACGCCCGCCTCATCGAGGCCGGACGAGGCATGGGCATGAGCTCCGCCGCCGTATTGTTTCGGGTGGAGCTCCCGCTCGCCGTTCCGGTCATGCTGTCGGGCGTGCGCACCGCTCTCGTTCTGCTGGTGGGCACCGCGGCCCTGGCCACGTTCGTCAACGGCGGCGGACTCGGCATCCTGATCACTACGGGCGTCAATCTCAGCCTCACCCCCGTGCTCGTCACCGGAGCGCTGCTCGTGGCTCTGCTCGCCCTGCTCATCGACTGGGTCGGCCGCGTTGTGGAACACATCGCCCGCCCGAAGGGACTCTAGATGTATCGCTCGTCTTCTCGCGCCCGCCTCACGTCCCTGGGCCGCTGGGGGGTGGCAGCCGGTCTCCTCACCCTGTCCGCAGTCGCTCTGACCGGTTGCGGCCTGAAGCCGGCAACCTCGTACGTTCCCGCGGTCGGACCTGGGTCGATCACCCCGCTCGAGGGCGCCGAGGGCGTCGACCTCACGGTCACGTCCAAGAACTTCACGGAGCAGCTACTGCTCGGCAAGATCGCGGTGCTCGCCGGGACCGCCGCGGGATTCGACGTCACAGACCTCAGCAATCTGCCCGGCAGCCAGCCGACCCGCGAGCTGATTCTTTCTGGTCAGGCCGACGTGATCTGGGAATACACCGGAACCGCGTGGCTGACCTACCTCGGTCAGGACGAGTCGATCGCCGACCAAGACAAAATGTGGCAAGCCGTGTATGACATCGACATCCAGAACGGCATCACCTGGGGCGCACCGGCCCCGATGAATAACACCTACGCCCTGGCTGTGCGCAGTGAGGCGGTCGCCGAGCTCGGCGGCATCACGACCATGTCCGAACTCGCCGCGTTGCCGGTCGAGGATCGCACTTTCTGCGTCGAATCCGAATTCAACTCCCGGCCGGACGGCATGAACCCCATGCTCGCCCACTACGGACTCGAACGTGACGCCGCTGACGGGGTGCCCAATGGCAACATCGGAATCTACGACACCGGTGCGATCTACAGCGCGACCGACGACGGGGCCTGCAACTTCGGCGAGGTTTTCACGACCGACGGTCGACTCGACGCGCTCGACCTCACAGTTCTGATCGACGATCTCGCGTTTTTCCCTGCGTACAACGTCGCGCCGGTCTTCTTCACCGAGTCGATCGAGGCCACCCCCGGCCTGGAAGAGATCTTCGCCCGGATTTCGCCCAAGCTCACCGACAAGGTTCTGCGCGGCATGAACCGTCAGGTTGACGTTGACGGGAAGGAACCCGCTGATGTGGCCTATGCCTGGATGATCGACGAGGGGTTCATCACCGACCCGACCGGCTGAGTCACGGAGAGTCCAGCTGACTGCACCGCGTGGACGGTGCCGGCGGTCAGCTTGGAGGACGCGACGTGACATCCGGCTTCCTCAAGCATCAGATCGTCTGGCCGGGCTCCGTTCCCACCCTGCCTGTCTAGGCTGTACCCATGGCCACAGTCATCCTCGTGCGGCACGGCCGCACCACCGCAAATGCCACCGGAATGCTGGCCGGCCGCGCTGCCGGCGTTCGGCTCGACCAGATCGGGCAGGACCAGGCCGCCCTCACGGCCAAGCGCCTGGCCGTGGTGCCGCTGGTCGGCGTGGTGTCGAGTCCTCTGGAGCGCTGCCGGCAGACATCTCAGTTCATCCTGGACCACCAGGCCGGCTCGCTCGTGACGCCGGTGGAGGAGGACATCACCGAGTGCGATTACGGTGAGTGGCAGGGCCAAGCCCTCGGCGATCTCGCCAAGGAGAAGCTCTGGTCGTCAGTGCAGTCTCAGCCGTCGGCCGTCACCTTTCCCGGCGGAGAGTCGATGGCGACCATGCAGGCCCGGTCGGTCGCCGCCATCCGTCGTCACGATGCGGCGTTCGAGGCCGAGCACGGTCCGGGCGCGGTGTGGGTGGCGGTCAGCCACGGCGACATCATCAAGTCCGTTCTGGCCGATGCGCTCGGCATGCACCTCGACTTCTTTCAGCGCATCAACGTGGGTCCGGCATCCGTTTCGATCGTGCGCTTCGGCACCAGTCGGCCGAGCGTGCACGCCATCAACACGGATGCCGGCGACCTCGCCTGGCTCGGCGCCAGCGCCCCTCTGGCCGACGCGCCGGTGGGTGGCGGGGCTGGTCAGGCGCCGCACACAACGGTCGCCTAAAATACCCACATGCCCACAATCGTCCATGAGTTTGCCTGGCCGGATCGTGTCGTCATCGGCACCGTCGGTCTGCCTGGTTCTCGCACGTTCTACCTGCAGGTGCGCACCGGAGCTCAGATTGTGAGCATCGCCCTGGAGAAACAACAATCCGCGCTGCTCGCCGAGAAAATCGATGAGATGCTCGACCAGCTGATGAGCCATGAGGGCAACCCGTTCAGCATCCCAAGCACCACCCCCGTCGAACTCGTCGACAACGAGCCGCTGGATCAGCCCGTCGCGGAGGAATTCCGCACCGGCGGGATGAGCTTGGGCTGGGACCCCTCGACCGTGCAGGTCGTGCTTGAGGCCTATCCGCTCGTGGAAGTCGATCCGGCCAGTGACGACGTGCCCGACGAGGATCTGCTCGACGCGATCATGCAGGAGCCGGCGGAGATGCTCCTGGTACGGATGCCCGTCGGTACCGCCCGGGCCTTCGCCAAGCGCACGCGCGAGGTGGTGGGGGCCGGCCGCCCCCTCTGCCCGCTCTGCGGCAACCCCATCGACGCCGACGGACACACCTGCACCCTCCCCGGCAGCCCCTGATGCACGATGCCGCCCTCGACGGTGAGCTCAACGGTGAGCTCGCGCTCACGGGACGCATCACGACGGCCTCGAACGCGACCTTCCTCGGCACCATCGGCGGGTTCACGGTGGTCTACAAGCCCATCGCCGGCGAGAATCCGTTGTGGGACTTTCCCGACGGCAACCTCGCCAACCGCGAGGCCGCGGCCTACCTGGTCTCGCAGGCCTTCGGCTGGAACGTCGTGCCTCGGACCTGGCTGCGGGGTGGCCCGATGGGCCGGGGGATGGTGCAGCTGTGGCAGCATACCGATCCCGATCAGGATGCCGTCGACCTCGTCCCGTGGGAAGCCGCGCCGACCCCGGGCTGGCGTCGCGTCTTCGACGGCCGGGACGAGCACAATCGTGCGGTGACCCTCATCCATGAGGACTCGGCCGCGATGCGACGCATGGCCGTGTTTGACATCGTCGTGAACAACGCCGATCGCAAGGGCGACCACATCCTGGCGATGCCGGACGGGCACCGTCACGGCATCGACCACGGCCTCACCTTTCATATCGACCATAAGTTGCGCACCGTGCTCTGGGGCTGGCTGGGCGACGAGCTCATCGCCGACGAGCTGGACGGGATCGACCGGGTCAGTGCGCAGCTGACCGGCGAGCTCGGCGACATCCTCGCCGGGTTGCTCACCGACGCCGAGATCGCCGCACTGGCTGCACGCTGCGACCGGTTGCGCTCTGAAGGGCGGTTCCCTGCGCCGCGCGGCGACATGCCCGCGGTGCCCTGGCCGCTGTTCTGACCTAGATCAGGTTCCGTTTCTCGATCTGTTCGAAGGTGCCGGTCGCGTCCGTGAGCCCGCCCCACAGCGTCACCTGTCCACTGGCCAGGGACTCCTGAACGTCGATGATCCGCTGGTTGCTGCTGCCCCGGAACTGCAGTTTGAGGTCGCGCTTGGCCAGTTCGAACCGACCGTCGACCAGAACGTCGATCGTGCCGAGAAGGGCCAGCTTGTCCGCACTCTCCCGCAACAGTTCTTCGAACGTGTAGCCGGTCCAGCACCACACATCCTTCGACGTGCCGAGCTCCCGGCGCACGCGGTCGAGGAGGGCCAGGCACACCCCTGTGTTGAGGAACGGCTCCCCGCCGAGGAGGGTGAGGCCCTGTACGTACTCCTGGCCGAGATCGGCCAGGATCCGATCTTCAAGTTCCTGGGTGTACGGCTGCCCGTAGCGAAAACTCCAGGTGGCCTCGTTGAAACAGCCCTCGCAGGCGAACAGGCAACCGGACAGGTACAGGCTGCACCGCACCCCCTCGCCGTCGACGAAGACGAAGGGCTTGTAGTCGCCGACGTACCGCTGGCTCAGTTTCTCCGACAGCCACTCGCCGGGCCGGGGGTTACGCATCCTCGGCGACGGATGCCGCGGCATCCGCCCCACGGATGCCGGTGGCGCCCGGCATGTGCTTGACCCGGGAGGTGATCTCGGTGTGCCGGCCGTGCACCATCGGGCGGGCCTGCGGGTTGCCGAGGTAGCCACAGGTGCGCTTGACGACATCGCAGGTCATCGGGTCGGCGTTGTGGCACTCGGGGCACTCGAACCCGCGCGCGGTGGCGTCGAAGTCGCCCGAGAAGCCACAGGCGTAGCACCGGTCGATCGGAGTGTTGGTGCCCAGATAGCCGACGCGATCGTAGGAGTAGTCCCACACCGCCTCGAGTGCCTTGGGGTTCTGCTGCAGGATCGGGTATTCGCAGTAGTGGATGAACCCGCCGGAGGAGTACGCCGGGTAGACCTTCTCGAAGTCCAGCTTCTCGAACGGCGTCGGGCTCTTGCGCACGTCGTAGTGGAAGCTGTTGGTGTAGTAGTCCTTGTCGGTGAGGTTTGCCACGGCGCCGAACTTCGCCGTGTCGAGTCGGCAGAACCGGTCGGTCAGGCTCTCGCTCGGCGTCGAGTACACGCTGAACTGGTAGCCGTACTCGGTGCTCCACTCCTGGGTGCGCCCATGGAGCGTGCGCAGGATCTCGACGGTGAAGTCCTTCGCCTCCGGATTGGACTCCCAGTCACCGCCGTAAAAGGCCGCGGCCACCTCGTAGAGGCCGATGTAGCCGAGGGAAACGGTGGCGCGCTTGTTCTTGAAAAGGGTGTCGACGGGCTGACCGGCATTCAGGTGTTGGCCGAAGGCGCCGTAGATGTAGAGGATCGGGGCGTTCTCCGGGGTCGCTTCCTTGCACCGGTCGATTCTGAAGAGCAGGGCGTCGCGCGCCGTGCTCACCCGTTCGGCGAGGATGCTCCAGAACTTGTCCTTGTCACCGGCGGCCTCGAGGGCGATCCGGGGCAGGTTGAGCGTCACGACTCCGAGATTCATCCGACCCTCGGAGACGTCGTTGCCCTGCTCGTCGGTCCAGCCCTGCAGGAACGAGCGGCAGCCCATCGGCACCTTGAAGCTGCCGGTGAGTTTGACGATCTTGTCGTAGTTGAGGATGTCGGGGTACATGCGTTTGGTGGAACATTCCAGCGCAAGCTGCTTGATGTCGTAATTCGGGTCGGTCGGTGCAAGGTTGAGGCCGCGCTTGATGGTGAAGATCAGTTTCGGGAAAATCGCCGTGCGCTTCTCACTGCCGAGCCCCTCGATCCGGATCTGTAGGATCGCCTTCTGGATTTCTCGCTCGAACCAGCTGGTGCCGAGGCCGAAGCCCAGGGAGGTGAAGGGGGTCTGCCCGTTCGAGGTGAACAGGGTGTTGATCTCGTATTCGAGGCTCTGCATCGCGTCGTAGATGTCCTTGAGGGTCTTCTCCTCGGCATAGGACCGGTGCTGCGACTTATCCGCGATCCACTTGCCTGCGTCGACCAAGTGCTTTTCGAGGTTCTTCTCGGCGTAGGGGGCGAGAACTTCGTCGATGCGGTTCCCCGAGCATCCGCCGTACTGGCTCGACGACACGTTGGCGATGATCTGCGAGATCTGGGCCGTCGCCGTCTGGATCGACCGGGGCGGGTTGACGTCGGCGTTGCCGATTCGGAAGCCCTGGCTCAGCATCGTCGTGAAGTCGATCAGGCAGCAGTTCGTCATCGGCGCGTAGGGGTGGTAGTCGAGGTCGTGGAAGTGCAGGTCGCCCTTCTGGTGGGCGTTGGCGACGTGCGGGGGCAGCATCTTCAGGCCAATGGCCTTGCCCACCGCGCCGGCAGTCAGGTCGCGCTGGGTGTTGAAGACGTCGCTGTCCTTGTTGGCGTTCTCGTTGACGACCGACTCGTCTTTGCTGATCAGTTTTATGATCGAGTGGTTGATGTCGGTGGCCTTGCTGCGAGCGAAGTCCCGCTGGATGCGGTAATTGATGTAGGCCTCGGCGGCGTCGTACTCCTTGCTGTCCAGCAGGGCGTGTTCCACGATGTTCTGCACCTCGTAGATCTTGATGTCGACGGCGAAGCGCGAGGCGATCTCGCGGTCGACGCGAGCGACCAGGTCACGGATGGTGCGGTGCGTGAGCGGGGTCAACTCGCCGTTCACCTCGGTGAAGCTCTTGGCCAGTGCCCCGTAGATGCGGGCGTTGTCGAAGGCGAGCAGGCGGCCGTCCCGTTTGGCCACCATGAGCGCGCCCAGAGCATGCTCGGTCGTGAGGTTTCCTGCGCCGGGGTTTTCCATTTTCAGCACGCGCTGCCATCTCCTTGGGGTTGGTACCCACGGCAATCGGGCGGGACGCTGAGTCGGGCGAAAGAACCACATCTAGTGGTTGGGGTGCGATTCACATACTACCTGTAGGGTTTCGCAGTCATGTGCTTCGGCTCGCCGCCGGTGTCTCCGAGTTGGTGGAGCGGTTGCCGGGCGGCGTACGATCGGTGAATGCCACCGCCCTCCCCGTTGCCACAGCGCCACGGGCTTGACGCTGCCTGGGTATGCACGCCGGATGGGGGCCGGGCCGGGCCGCATCCGTGGCCGACCATGGGTGCGTGGTTGCTCGAGCGACTCGCCGAGTTCGTCGATGTCGCCGGGTTTCTGGCCGGGGAACGCTTCGCCTATCAGTCGGGCGCGCTGGTCGTGGGCAGCGACCCCTATGGCCCGCGTACCTTTGTCTGGTTTCATCGCGATCTCGCCGATGAGACAGTCGTGCCCGGGACCATCCACGTGGTGCATCGGGATGCCCGACTCGTCGTGATCGACAAGCCGGCCTTTCTCTCGACCATTCCGCGCGGCCGACACGTTGTACAGAGTGTGGTGGTGCGCTTGCGCGCCGAGTTGGGACTTCCCGAGCTCTCGCCGTTGCATCGCCTGGATCGGGTGACATCGGGCCTCGTGGTTCTGGCGACGGAGCGGCGCTGGCGTGGGGAGTATCAATCGATGTTCCAACGCGGCGAGGTCGAAAAGACCTACCGGGCGCTGGCCCCGCTGCGGCCGGATCTGGATTTGCCCGTCACCGTGCGCAACCACCTCACGAGCAGGCGCGGCCACTGGCAGGCCGAGGTGACCGACGACCCGGCCAATGCCGAGTCGCTGATCGAGCTGGAGACCGTTCTGGAGCACACGGGCGTCTATCGGCTGACGCCGCGCACCGGAAAGACCCATCAGCTGCGGATGCACATGCTGGGCCTAGGGATCCCCATCATCGATGACCCGGTGTACCCGGTCGTTCAGGATGTCGCGCTCGACGATTTCACCCGCCCGCTGCAGCTCCTGGCGAGCGAGGTGACCTTCACCGATCCGATCGACGGGGAGTTGCGCCGCTTCGAGAGCGTCCGGGCGCTTCCGCTGCAGGCTGAGGTTGCCGTTGCTGTTGCTGCTGCTGCTGCTGCTGGCTCAGCCTGAAGGCGGCCCAACCTCCCAACCCATCGCGAAGCTTCCAACCGGTGGCCATCGGCCGAACGAATTCGACGGAGATTTTGCTCAGAACCGGCCCACAGCATCCGTTTGGGCTCGAAATCGGTAAAATCTCCGTCGAATTCGTTAGGGAGCCCGGGTGCCTGAGATCACAGCAACGGATGCCGGTGCGTAGCCAACACCACGGCACCGCGCCGACCGAATTACTTTCGATATCCGTGCAGAACCTCTTGACTGTACATTCGTATAAGTCTACTATTGAGGTATGGCTGGAGCCCCCACTCCGCACCACCCCACCGCCTCACCGCAGGCGGTGCCTTCCCTCGTGCAGGCACCCCTCGCGCAGGCACCCCGTACACAGTCACCCCTTGTGCAGCAGCTGCAGCAGGCGCGTGATCTGGCCGCGGCCGTGCTGGATTCGGTGTCCTTTTCCCTCCTGGGCGAGGCGGACGCGATGATGGTGCTCGGCACGGTCGAAGACCTCGGCCGCCGGGTCGATGCGGCCAGGGTCGCCTCCGCCGCCGATATTGCGGTGCGGTCCCGGCGCATCCTGGGCCATGAGTCCCTGGCGGATAAGAACGGGGCCAGCAGCGGCATCGACCTGATCACTCGTCTGACCCGCGTCTCTTCTCGTGAGGCGAACCGGCGGGTGCGCCTGGGCGAGAACGTGACCCCGCGCCGGGCGGGCACCAGCATGCTGCCGCCCTACTACCCGGCCGTGGCCGATGCCCTCACCGCCGGGGACCTCGGCGTGGATGCGGCCGAGAACATCGTCACCGCCCTCGACCAGGTCGCGGCCCGGGTCGCGCCCGACGACCTCGGCACCGCCGAGCGCGCCCTGGTGGCCAGCGCGACCGGCGCCGTCACCGACGAAACCCAGGGCCTGCCGGGTGAGGGGTTCGCGTTTCCTGCTGACCTGGTGCGGGGTATGGCGGGGCAGTGGCAGGCTCGCCTCGATCCCGACGGCACCGCCCCGAACGAGCCCGTCGCCGAGGCCCGCAGCACTGTGGGGTTCGGGCTCTTCCGCGACGGCCTCTACCCGCTTCGCGGCGGCGTCACGTCGGAGCTCCGCGGCATCATGAACGCCATCTTCGACACGTATCTCTCCGCTCACGCGGCGCCCGCATTCCCCACGGCCAAGGAACAGGCGCGCATGGCGGCCGGGCAGCTGATCCCGGGCGCGGAAGCCGCGGCCCTCAGTGACGACCGTAACGGCGGTCAGAAGCGCGCCGACATCCTCCGCGGGGTGTTCGAAGCCGCCACCCGTGACGCGGGGNCTGGCCGCCGACCGCGGGGTGGGCTGGATCGACGGCGTCGAAGCGCCGATCTCGCTGACAAGTGTGAAGCAGGCGCTCTGCGCCGGCGGATTTCAGGAGATCGTGTTCGGCCTGAGGAACGAGGTCCTCAGCCTCAGCACCGAGAATCGTTTCTTCAACCGGGCCCAGCGCCGCGCCATCGCCGCCCGCGACGGCGGCTGCATCATTCCGGGGTGCACCGTGCCCGCCGCCTGGTGCGAAGTACACCACGTCACCCCCTGGTACCGCGGCGGCAAGACCGAGATCACCAACGGGGTACTGCTCTGCTGGTACCACCACCACAGCATCGACACCTCCGGCTGGGACATCCGCATGATCCGGGGCACACCCCAAGTCCGGGCACCCTACTGCTACGACCCCACCCGCACCTGGCGGCCTGGGGGAGGGAACCCGGCCAGCCGCTCACCGGTCTCGGCGGGCTCGACCAGCGTCAACGTGTGTTCCCGAAATCAAGTCACCACCGCCTCCTAGAAACGTGGCTTTGTCCGCCACCACCCGGGCGCACAGTGCCCCCACAGTTCGACAGGCGCGATCACGGTGTTGCTTGGCCACCGGAGCACTCCAGCCGACACCAACCCCAAGATCGTGTCACGCTGGTCACATGGATCTGGAGGTGTCGCCCGCGCTGACCATTCCCGAGCGCGAACTCGGCTGGCGGTTCTCGCGGTCGTCAGGGCCGGGCGGCCAGCACGTGAACACCTCCGACAGCCGCGTCGAGCTCATCTGGAGCGTTGCCGAATCGGAGACGCTTTCCGACGACCAGCGGATGCGCCTGCTCACCCGCCTCGCCAAACGCCTCGTCGACGGAGCGATCACCGTGACCGCGTCCGAGCGGCGCTCCCAGCTGCGCAACCGCGAGCTCGCTCTGGCGAAGCTCGCCGACATCGTGGCCGCGGGCCTGGCTCCCGATGCGCCCATCCGCCGGCCGACCAAACCCACTCGTGGTTCGGGCCGAAGGCACCTCGCCGCGAAGCAACAGCGGTCGGCCACCAAGAAGCAGCGGCAGAGGCCATCCGCCGACTAGCTGCGAGAGCGGGTGAATCGTCGAACAGCGCTGCTCAAAGCGACGAGTCACCCGCTCTCGCGGCCTGAGGTGTCCGCAGGAGCGGCTACCGCAGGAGCGGCTACCGCACCAGCAACATCTGTCGGAAGAACGCCGCGAGCTCAGCGGTCGCGGTCAGCGGCAGCACGTTCGCCACATACATGTCCGGGCGCACCACCACGACGGCACCGCCGCGGTCGATCCCGCGCAGCTCGAAGATGTCGTGCGCCGGGTCGGTTGCATAGAGCTTTTCGTAGTCGATCAGCTCAAAGGGTCCTCTTATCGGCAGGAAAACGCCCGGAACCCGGCCGATGTCCACCCCGGTGTGCTCTTGCTGGTAGACCACCTTGACGTCGAAGACACTGTCGATGTCGCTCCCGGTGGGGGTGTACGCGAGCAGCGGCGACTCGAGTGAGGTGCGGATCCACTCGGCCCACTCGGTCAGCGCCGAGGCATCGCCGGACACAGCGGCATCCGCGAACGCGTACAGGCGCCACCGGCCGTCGGCGCGGTGGTGGTGTCCGAGCTGCACGGGGTTGGCGTCGCCGACGCGCACCACCGGGGCGGACTTAAAGCGCTTGCCGAGCGGGAATCCCGTGGCGAGGTGCTGGTGTGTTGCCTCGCCGGTCAGCATCGACGGCGGGTATTCCGTCATGAAACCCGACGGGAACTCGGCCGTCTTCGTATAGAACTCCTCCAGTGGAACTTCCAGGTCCTCCGACTTCGTCGCCATCAGGGTCGACCAGGTCTTGTCGAAATCGATCAGGTTCTTCGCGATGACCTGGCGCTCGGCAGAGTAGGTACCGAGCAGGGATTCGGGGCTGCGGCCTTCGATCACGTAGCCGAGTTTCCAGGCCAGGTTGAAGCCGTCCTGCATCGACACGTTCATGCCCTGGCCGGCCTTGGCGCTGTGCGTGTGGCAGGCGTCCCCGGTGATGAACACCCGCGGGGTGCGTGTGCCGATCTCGTGGGGGAGAAGGTCGTCGAACCGATCGGTGAGACGATGGGCGACCTCGTACACGCTGTGCCAGGAGACATTCTTCACGTCGAGGGTATACGGGTGGAGGATGCCGTTGGCCTTCGCGATGATCTCCTCGATCGTCGTCGTGCGCACTGCCCCGTTGTCGTCAGCGGCCACCTCGCCGAGATCCACATACATGCGGAACAGGTATCCGCCCTCGCGCGGGATGAGCAGGATGTTGCCGCCGGATTCGGACTGGATCGCGCACTTCATGCGGATGTCCGGGAAGTCGGTGACCGCGAGCACGTCCATCACGCCCCAGGCGTGGAATGCCTGGTCGCCGGCGAGCGTACAGCCGATCGAGTCGCGCACAGCGCTGCGGGCACCGTCGGCGCCCACCACGTACTTGGCGTGCACGACGCGTTCCTGGCCCTGCTTCTCCCCGGTGGTGTGCACGAGCGTCACCGTGACGGGATACTCGCCCTCGTCGGTGTTCTCCAGGCTGCGGAAATCGAAGCCGAAATCCGGCTCCATTCGCGTGGGGGAGTGCGCCATCACCTCGGCGAAGTAATCGAGAACACGCGCCTGGTTGACGATCAGGTGCGGGAATTCGCTGATGCCGGTGGGGTCGTCCACGGCACGGGCCGAACGGATGATGCGGGTCACGTCGGCGGGGTCCGGTGTCCAGAAGGCCATTTCGGTGATGCGGTAGGCCTCGGCGATGATGCGTTCCGCGAAACCGAACGCGTGGAAGGTCTCGACGCTGCGGGCCTGGATGCCGTCGGCTTGCCCGATTGCGAGGCGCTCACCGCGGCGCTCGACGATGCGGGTCGTGATGCCGGGGAACTGGGAGAGCTGCGCGGCGGTGATCATGCCGGCTGGGCCCGTTCCGACGATGAGAACGTCGACGTTCTCGGGGAGCTCGCCCGGGCGATTGAGGCCGACCCCGGCGGCATCCTGGATGCGGGGATCGGTGGACACGTATCCGTGGTGGTGAAACTGCACGGCTTCCTCACTTCTTTGTGGGCTCTGCGTGGGTGAATCGGACGTCACTGTCGTAGCGTGCATGTCCTAACGTGTTCGATAATCGAACACAAAGTTCTATTATGGCTTCTCGGATCATATATCATCCGGCCGGCCAGGACTAGATGAGAGGCGGCGAACCAATTCGACGGAGATTCTCGTCGAAAACAACCATTCCGTCGTGTTCGGGCCCGATATGGGCAAAATCTCCGTCGAATTCGTTCGGGACGGAGGCGCGGCAGGGAGCTACCGGGCGATCAGGCGGTCACGTGCGCACTTTGCAGGTGCGGTAGGGCGGCGAGGATGCTGCTGACCACGCCGGCCTCCGAGCTCGACGGCGCGATGTTCGCGGCGCGCGCCAGGATGCTCGGGTGGCCGTTGGCCATGGCGTAGGAGTGCCCGGCGGCATCGAGCATCTCGGCGTCGTTGAGGTAGTCGCCGAACGCCATCGTCTGGGCCCGGCTGATTCCGAGCTGCTGCTGGAGCCGTTCCAACGCTCGACCCTTGTTCGCTCCCTGGCGCATCACATCGACCCAGTTCTCGCCCGAGACCACGACCTCCGCGGGCAGCCCAAGGCCGCGCAAGGCCGGTCCGCTTCGCTGTTCGGCGCGGGCAGGGTCGTAGATCGCCAGTTTCAAGATGACATCGTCGAGGGCGGCCGCATGCACATCCGCTACGACTTCGACCGCTGCGTAGTACCGGCGAACCTGGTTGACGAAACGCTCGTCGCTGCGCTCGATGTAGGCGCTCCGGGCGCCGCAGACGACGAGCCCCAAGTCGGCGCCCGTGGCGGCGGTGCCGCGCACCCAGTCCACGATGGGGGCGATGATCTCGGACACGACGGGTTCGACGTCGATGCTGATGCCGTCCTGAACCACGTTGGTTCCGTTTTCCGCGATGTAGATGAGTCCGTCGTGCTCGCCGAAGATGCCGTGCAGTGTCTGATACTGGCGTCCGCTGGCCGGCACGAACAGGATCCCGGCCCGATGGAGGTCGTCGAGGAGCGGCCAGAACGCGTCGGGCACGTTGCCGTCGTCGTCGAGAAGAGTGCCATCCATGTCTGAAACGATGAGACGGATGTCGGAGGGCTCTGCTATGTGGTTCACTGCGGCGGCTTTCGGTCGTTGTTCGTTCCCGGAATCCACGAGTGTTCGCTCGCGTCCCTTGGTCTGTGACGACGACGCTGTCTCTCTCGATGATGTCATCCCTGCCCGCCGGGCTCCGAGTTGCGCGCGAACTGAGCGTTGGGCGCACAGAACGAGCGGCCCTGGTGCCAAACTGGCAGGATTCATTGCACTATCTGCGAGGAGCGTCGACGTGCCTGGTTTTGATTTCTTCAGCGGCCAGGGGCTCGTGCGCCCGGATATCACCGCGGCCGACGCCGAATCGATGGCGTCCTCGCTCTTCGGGATCACCGGCACGGCCCGCGAGCTCGGCAGCCAGCAGGACCGCAACTTTTTGATCACCGCCACCAGTGCCGCCACCAGTGCCGCCACCAGCGCCGCCACCGGTGACTCCACCAATGCCGCCACTGCTGCCCCTACCGGTGACTCCGCGGGTGACTCCGCCGGTGACTCCGCGGGTGGAGCGACGCAGCGCTACGTGCTCAAGGTCGACAACCCGGCCTTCTCAGCCGCCGAGCTGGCCGCGCAGGACGCGGTGATGGTGTTCCTAACCGAGCGCGGCATGCGCGTGCCGCAGCCCGTGCGGGGGCTGAACGGCCTCAGCCGCCAGCACTGGCACGCAGCCGATGCCGCCCTCCTCCCGGTGCGGCTGCTCACCTTCCTCGAGGGCCCGTCGCTCGAGGCGCGGGGCTATCTGGCCCCGCCGGTGGTCCGGGCGCTCGGCCGGCTCTCGGGCACCACGTCGCTGCACCTGCGTGACTTCGCGGCGGACGGCCTCGACCGCACGCTGCAGTGGGACCTGCGCAACGCGAAGGCCGTGATCGACCTGCTGATGCGCTGGGTGCCGGCGGAAGAGACCAGGGATCAGCTCCGTGCCATCGCCGACAGCGCCGCCGCACGTCTGGCGGCTGTGGCGTCCGCGCTGCGGCTGCAGACCATCCACGGGGACATCACCGATGACAACGTGATCTGCCGGGTGCTGCCGAACGGCCACCACGTGCCCGAGGGGGTCATCGACTTCGGCGATCTGGCCACCGGGTGGCTGGTCGCGGAGCTGGCGGTCACGGCGGCATCCGTTCTGCACCACATGCCGGACAATCCGCTGGCGGCCCTCGAGGCGATCGTCGCCTTCGACGAGGTCGTTCCCCTGACCGAGGCCGAGATCACCGCGCTCTGGCCGCTGATCGTGCTCCGCGGGGCGGTGCTGGTGGCCAGCGGCGAGCAGCAGGTGCAGATCGATGCGAACAACGACTACGCGAGGCACCGGATGGACGCCGAGTGGCAGGTCTTCGCCGCAGCCAGCGCGATCGGCTGGGAGGAAGCGGACGCGGCCATCCGGCAGGCGCTCGGTCGGCGGCCGCACACTGGTGCCGAACACACGACCGTGCCCGAACACACGACCGTGCCGATGATCCCCGCGCTCGCCGACGGCGACTACGAAATGCTCGACTTCGCCGTGACCAGCCCGGCCCTGGCCGACGGCCTTTGGCAGACAACGGATGCCGAGTGGCGGCTCGCGCAGGCCGCCCTCGCCCGACGCAGCGCCGCCGTCGCCCCCTACGGCCAGTTCCGGCTCACCCGAACCCCGCCGCACTCGCGCCGGGAACCCGACACGTTCGCGCTGTTCACCGAGGTCTTCCTGCCTGCCGGTTCGGTGATCGTCGCGCCGGCGGCTGCCTCGGTCACCGAGATCGGAGGCGACACTCTGGTTCTGACGCTGGCCGGTTTCGGGCTGCGCATCGGCGGCATCGTGTCGAACCTCGTGCCGGGGGCCGCGATCGCCGCGGGGGAGCCCGTGGGCGTTGCGAGCCCGGTTGCTCGGGTGACCGTGCAGAAGCTCGCTCGCCCGGGTCTGCCGGTCCCGCACTTCACCCAGCCCTCCCGGGCCGCCGCGTGGGCAACCCTCGCACCGGACCCAGGGCGGCTGCTTGGGCTGGCGCCGCAGGCATCCGTCGTCGACCCGGCGATCGAACTGGCCCGGCGCGGTGCCATGATGGCCGCGGCGCAGGAGAAGTACTACGAACGGCCGCCGCAGATCGAACGCGGCTGGCAGGAACTGCTGATCGACACCCACGGGCGCTCCTACGTCGACATGGTCAACAACGTCGCCGTGATCGGGCACAGCCACCCCCGGTTCACCCGTGCCGTGAGCGATCAGCTGGCGTTGCTCAACACGAACTCCCGGTTCCTCTACTCGGCGTTGGCCGACCTCTGCGAACACATCGTGGCGACATCACCGGATCCCATCCTCGACACCGTGCTTCTGGTCAACAGCGGCAGCGAGGCCGTGGACCTGGCCCTGCGCCTGGCCCGGATCCACACCGGCCGCAGCAACGTCGTCGCCTTACAAGAGGGCTACCACGGCTGGACGTCGGCCTCCGACGCGGTGTCGACCTCGGCCTTCGACAACCCTTTCTCCTTGGCCTCCCGGCCCGACTGGGTGCACATCGCGGATGTTCCGAACTCCTATCGCGGGACGCATCGCGGTGCCGGGGCGGCAGGGGAGTACGCGGCTGACCTTGCCCGGCTGCTGGCCGATCCGGAGGGCCCGGGGGCTGACCTGGCCGCGTTCATCTGCGAGCCTGTGCTGGGCAATGCCGGCGGCGTCGTGCCCCCGGCGGGATACCTCGCCCGTGTCTACGAGCAGGTCCGTGCACGCGGCGGGCTGTGCATCGCCGACGAGGTGCAGGTCGGCTACGGCCGGCTGGGCAGCCACTTCTGGGGCGTGCAGCAGCAGGGCGTCGTGCCCGACATCCTCACGGTGGCCAAGGCGATGGGCAACGGATACCCGCTCGGCGCGGTGCTCACCCGCCGGGACATCGCCGAATCCCTGGCCAGGGAGGGCAACTTCTTCTCCTCGGCCGGCGGCAGCCCGGTCAGCTGCGTCGCGGGGCTGGCCGTGCTCGACGTCATCCGGGACGAATCCCTCCAGCAGAATGCGGATGCCGTCGGCCGGCACCTGGCAGGCCGGCTTGCAGAGCTCGCGGAACGGCATCCGTTGATCGGGATGGTGCACGGCCTGGGCCTGTACCTGGGGGTGGAACTCGTGCGCGACCGGGACACCCTGGAGCCGGCGGTCAGCGAGACCGCCGCCATCTGCGAACGGATGCTGGAGCTCGGCGTGATCGTGCAGCCCACCTCGGAGAGGCAGAACGTGCTGAAGATCAAGCCGCCCCTGTGCTTGAGTCGGGAGAGCGCGGACTTCTTCGTCGACCGGCTCGACGAGGTGCTGCAGAGCGGCTGGTAGCGTGCACGACGTGCTTGATCACCCCCGCGCCGAGCACCCCCGCGCCGAGCTCGCGGCGCTCTGCGCTCACGGCCTCGACTGGAACGCCGACGGGTTGTGCAGCCTGACAGTTGAACGGAATCCGGTGACAGACCCGGAAGGCCGAAAAAGTTCACCAAAATGGCTGCCCAAAACCCCTGACAGCGGCAGACTGTAACGACACGGGCGCGACCGGCTCCGGCAGCAGCGGTCCCGTCTCGATCGGCGTCAACGAAGCAAGCTTGGGGAGAAAATATGAACAAGTACACAGTCACGAACCCCGCCACCGGGGACAGCGGACCGAGTTTTACTCTGGCAACCGATGCTGAGGTGACCGAGGCCATCGGAGCCGCAGACCGTGCCCACAGTGAGTTCTCTCGCTGCACGTCGGTCGCCGAGCGCGCGGCCCTGATGCAGCGTGTCGCGGACCTGCACACCGAGCGGCGTGAGCATCTGGCCGAGCTCATCGTGCGCGAGATGGGCAAGCCCGTCGCGCAGGCCCTCGGCGAGGTCGACTTCGCGGCCGACATCTACTCGTACTACGCGACCCACGGCGAGGCCTTCCTCGCCGACGAACCGATCGAGCTGCTCGGTGGTGAAGGCTCGGCGTTCATTCGGAGCGCCTCCCTCGGAGTGCTCGTCGGGATCATGCCGTGGAACTTCCCCTACTACCAGGTCGCCCGCTTCGCCGGTCCGAACCTGGTTCTCGGCAACACAATCCTGCTCAAGCACGCCTCGCAGTGCCCCGAGTCCGCTGCCGCGATCGAGGCGATCTTCACGGATGCCGGTTTCCCCGACGGCGCATACCGCAACGTCTACGCCTCCAGTGCTCAGATCTCCGACATCATCATTCCGGACCCCCGTGTCTGCGGTGTGTCGCTGACCGGTTCTGAAGGCGCGGGTGCGGCGGTCGCGGAGGTCGCCGGCCGCAACCTCAAGAAGGTCGTGCTCGAACTGGGCGGATCCGACCCGTTCATCCTGCTCAGCACGGACAATATGGACGAAGCGGTCGACGCCGCCGTTGACGCCCGCCTCGACAACTCCGGTCAATCCTGCAACGCGGCCAAGCGCTTCATCGTGATCGACGGCCTGTACGACGCCTTCCTGGCGAGCTTCACGGCGAAGATCACCGGCAACGTTCCCGGAGACCCCACGTCGCCGGACACCACGCTCGGCCCGCTGTCCTCCTTCGGTGCCGCCGAGGGCCTCGAGGAACAGCTCCAGCGCGCCGAAGCCCAGGGCGCAACCGTCACCGCGCGGGGAAACCGCATGGGCGCCTTCTTCTCGCCGACGGTCCTGACCGACGTGTCCCCTCAGAGTGACGCTTACCGGGAAGAGTTCTTCGGCCCGGTCGCCGCCGTCTATCGCGTGGCGAACGAGGCCGAGGCCGTGCAGGTGGCCAACGACGTCCCGTACGGCCTGGGTTCGTATCTCTTCACCACCGACCCGGAACAGGCCCTGCGCGTGGCGGACCAGATCGACGCCGGGATGGTCTTCATCAACGGCTCGCTCCTCGACGGAGCAGAGCTGCCCTTCGGTGGAGTGAAGAGGTCTGGCTTCGGCCGTGAACTGGGACGCTTCGGCATCGCGGAGTTTGCCAACAAGAAGCTCATTCGCATCCTCAGGTGACACGCGGGTGGCGCGCCGCCCGTCTCAGACGGTGGCGCGCCACCCGCCCGCGCCAGACTGCGGCATCCGGTCTCCCTGACGAATTCGACGGAGATTTGGGCCGAAACGGCTCCAAACCTGCCCAAAATTGCGCGCTGCCTCAAAATCTCCGTCGAATTGGTTCGGCGCCGGGCCCGGGCGGCTCCGCCCCCTAGCTCAGGAAGAGCACCACTGCGGCGGTCACCGCGACCACGACCAGGATGGAGCGCAGTACCGGCGCGGAGAGCGTGCGGCCGATACGGGCACCCAGCCAGCCGCCCGCCGCGGAGCCGATGCCGATGAGGAGAGCGATTCTCCAGTCCACGGTCCCGCTGGAGATGAAGATGATCGCCGAAACGATGTTCGCGACTCCGGCGAGCACGTTCTTGGTGCCGTTTGCCCGGTGTATGTCGGTGGACCAGAGTATGCCCAGCAGCGCGAGCAGCACGACCCCCTGGGCGGCACCGAAATACCCGCCGTACACGCCCGTCGCGAGCACCCCGAGGATGAGCCCGAGGGTGAGGGGACGCGTATCCGTTTTGGTCAGCAGTGTGCCGGCGGGTGCCGCCGGCGCCTTACGTCGCACGAAGCCGGCCACCCGAGGCTGGATCGCCGAGAGCACCGCGGCCAGCAGCAGCAGGAAGGGCACGACGCCGGCGAACGCCTGTGCGGGCAGGGCGAGCAGGAGCAGACCGCCGACGATGCCGCCCACGGCGGAGAAGATCGCCATCACAGCTACGGGGCGCCACTGGGACCGCAACTCGCGTCGGTAGCCGTGGGCGCCGGCAATGGACGCAGGGATCAGACCCACGGTATTTGACACGTTCGCCGTGATCGGCGGCACGCCCAACGCCAGAAGAACGGGGAAGGTGATGAGTGTTCCGGCGCCGGCGACCACGTTGATGACTCCCGCGGCCAGCCCGGCGATCAGGATGATCGCACCTTCAAGCAATGTCACATCTACCCCCACCCGCTGTTGGACCGTGCAGGTCAAGGCTAGT
Organism: Cryobacterium sp. M23; assembly: GCF_002929655.1. Lineage (NCBI taxonomy): Bacteria > Bacillati > Actinomycetota > Actinomycetes > Micrococcales > Microbacteriaceae > Cryobacterium > Cryobacterium sp. M23. Next base: position 46,797 of record NZ_PJJV01000077.1, on the reverse strand, counting down.
TCAGGAATGCTGGTTCAGGCGGCGGCCGGCGCCGGGGCAGTGGATGCTGCGGTTGTGGCTTGCATCACCGGCTCCCCATCGCGACGGGCATCGCGACGTGACTATGAACGGGGTCGGAATCTGTCGAACCGTCAGCTTCGGCCCCCGGTCGTCACCGCGCTTCTGGCGCTGGGGGAGCCTGACGTCGAGCCCGGGGAACGGCACGTACGGCACCTGGCTGAGGAGGTGGCTGATGATGTCGAGGCGGACCCTCTTCTTGTCGTCGGTATGCGCGACATACCAAAGCGCCCAGCGGCGTCATCCGCAGGAAGTGCTCGGTCTGATCCGGAGTGCAGAAACCCATCACCCGCTCCACGCCCGCATGGTTGTTCCAGCTGTGGTCGAAGAGGACCACCTCGCCGGCTGCGGGGAAATGCTCCAGGTAACGCTGGATGTACAGCTGGGACTTCTCGCGTTCAGTGGGAACGGTAGTGCCGCGACTCGGAAGACCCGGGGGCTCACCTGCGCGGTGGTGCGTTTGATGGTGCCGCCCTTGCCGGCCGTGTCACGCCCCGCGGACACGAGGCAGCCAGGCACCTGGTGATGTTCTCGGCCTTCTTGCAGGACGTGAACGCGGTGAACGGGACCTCGGCGACTTCGGTGCTACGTGATCCACGTTTTCGTGCTGTTGTCATTGATCGCGTTGGTGTATTCAATCGCTGTCCAGGCGTTGTCGGGGATCGTTCCGATCGCTCGTTTGATGGCGGGTTCCATGCGGGCGGTGACGGAGACGTCGGCACCGGCTGTGAGGGCCGCACTGATTGAGGCGTGACCGTAGCAGGCAGAGTCGGCGCGGAGGAGCAGGCGCGTTTTTTCGGCTCCGTGGAGCCGTTTGGTGGTGGCGAGGGCATCACGGATCAAACGGGCGGCGCCGCGCGGTGACCCGCACGCACCGCGGCGGAGCCGTTGACCGATGATGATCGGCGCTGATGATGATCGGCGCTGACACGTCAGTTTTCAGCGTTGCGAGCAACACGTTGAGGCCGCGCACGCCGGAGTGGGGTTTCGGGCGCGAGGCCCCGCACGAAGCGTGAGGCGACGGCGTCGAGCTGCCGGACGTGACCGAACGTGAAGTCGCGCAGGAACGACCCCGACGTCGACGGCGCGTATCAGTTGGTGAAGACCTTCCGCATGCCGCCGTGACGAAGAATCGCGAGGTCGTCGATCGAGTCTGCGCCGGCGACCATCCCTCCGACCAGTGAGGTGACTTTCAAGCCGGCGTTGGCACCCTTGTCGGCGGGGACGGTCAGCCACTGATCGGCCAGGGTCGCCAGCCCCGCTCGGGCGGCCAATTTCATGATCGGGACCAACTCAGCGCACGACAAAAGATTCGGGTCGGTGAATGATGCAGAAACGGTGCGGTTGGTGTGGGTAGCTTGCATCTACAAGATGCTCATCTGTTTGGTAAATTTAAACTCTAGACAAGTTCTATCTACCAGATCAGCTGGGTATTCTTGGTATATCGCGCCGTCAAAATCTCACGTCGACCCGTGGATTCAGGCTAAGAAGACCACACCGAGACGAAACGAGCCACCGCAACTTCCGCTGGCCTCATTCGCCTTGACAAATCCCGCGAACATGGTTGGCTCGTCTCAGTGCCAATTTCCGGAACAGTAGTCCGACCGTGAAAGGAGGTGGCTCGTGAGCCACCATGCCGTTGTCAACCCCGCCACAGGCGAGACCATCAAGACTTATCCCCAGATTTCGGATGATGAACTCGAGCAGGTCATCGCATCGGCGGACGAGGCCCACGTCGGCTGGTCACGGAACTCGTCAATCGACGAGCGGGCCGCGCTCCTGCGCAGGGTCGGTGATTTGCATGCGGAGCTCCGCGACAATCTGGCGGCCATCATCGTGCGCGAGATGGGAAAACCCGTCGACGAAGCCCTCGGCGAGGTCGACTACGCCGCCGACATCTACCGGTACTACGCCGACAACGCGAAGGAATTTCTGAAGGACGAACCCATCACCCTTCTCAGCGGCGAGGGTTCCGCCTTCATGCGCTCCAAATCGCTTGGTGTGCTGATTGGGATCATGCCGTGGAATTTTCCGTACTACCAGGTTTCGCGCTTCGCCGCACCGAACCTCATGACCGGCAACACCATCATCCTCAAGCATGCGTCGCAGTGCCCGGAGTCGGCCGCGGCGATAGAGCAAATCTTCCACGATGCAGGCTTCCCGGCTGGCGCCTACATTAATGTGTATGCGGACAGCGAGCAGGTCGCCGCGGTCATCGCCGACCCGCGGGTACAGGGTGTTTCCCTCACCGGTTCGGAGGGCGCCGGCGCGGCCGTTGCCGAGGTGGCCGGTCACCACCTCAAGAAGGTCGTGCTGGAACTGGGCGGGTCAGACCCGTTTATCCTGCTGAGTACCGACGACATGGCCGCCACAGTGGCTGCCGCCGTCGCCGGTCGCCTCCGCAATGGCGGGCAGGCCTGCGACGCCGCCAAGCGATTTATCGTGATCGATGAACTTTACGATGAGTTCACGGAGAAGTTCACCGCCGCCATCCTGGCTTGCTCTCCCAGCGACCCGACCGTCCCCGAGGCAGACTACGGACCCCTCTCGTCCCTCGACGCGGCCGAACATCTCGCGGAGCAGGTCGAGCGCGCAGTCGCACAGGGAGCGACCTTGGCGAGCACTGGCAAACGGTCTGGTAACTTCTACCCGTCTGGCGTGCTCACCGATGTCACGCGAGACAACGACACATACCACGAGGAGTTCTTCGGCCCCGTAGCGTTCGTCTACCGGGCAGGCTCAGAAGATGAAGCCATCGCCCTCGCGAACGACACTCCGTTCGGGCTCGGCTCCTACCTGTTCACGACCGATCCCGAGCAGGCACTGCGGGTTGCCGACCGCATCGAGGCCGGCATGGTCTACGTCAACCTCGTCGACGCCGGTAGCGCGGAGCTACCGTTCGGCGGAGTGAAAAGAAGCGGCTTCGGGCGCGAACTCGGACGCTACGGTGCCAGCGAATTCGTGAACAAGAAACTCATCCGTATCGGCTAGACCCATCGCAGACCCCGGCGAACGCCGTTCAGTCGCCGAGTCTGCGGCACGCGAAAACTGCTCGTGCCGCCTCGTGGTCGTCCTGGCGTTCACGCAGCGCCTAGCGACCGTCGAACCCGCGTTTTCCGTGGGCAACCGCGAGTTCGACTTTCGCTTGACCATCGCTGACGAACAGCGAGAGCAGCACGATCATGCGTCCACCTCCGTCGCCTTGTTGTGGATCTTCACAGGTTGCCACCGGTTCTCCGGGTTGAGCAGACCAGCGCCCACCAGCTCGAGCGCGGAACGGTGATCAGCCAGGTTGGTGCTGGCCCGCGGATGCCGCGGCCACGCTTGCTTACCCAGCGTGCTCGACTCAAAAACAATGGCCGGCTCGACACGTGCGGATGCCGCAGCCGGACCCGAAGCGCTGACGTCATCGTGGTCGGCCACGAACAGCATTCATCGATGCGCGCAACGTCGGGCGGATCGCCGCCTCGACCCGGTCCCAGCCCGGCCACATCGGGTCGGATACTCGACGAATTCACAAGCCACACCTATTTGATGCCGCTGCGCGCGAATCCCTGCACGAAGAAGCGCTGGAACACCAGAAACAGCACCACCATGGGCACCACGTTGATAAGGGCGAACGCCATCGTTGCACCGAAATCCGACCCGAATTGGCCCTGCAAGTAGAGCAGGCCGATCGGCAGGGTGAAGAGTTCGTTCTGCTTGAGGGCGATAAGTGGCCAGGCGAAATCATTCCAGGACTGCAGCAGCGTCATGAAGAACAGCACAGCGATCAGCGGCTTTGAGAGCGGCAAAACTATACTCGTGAACACTCTAAAGTGGCTAGCCCCGTCGATGCGCGCCGCCTCGATCAGGTCGCGCGGGATGGAGAGAATGAATTGGCGTGCGAGGAACAACCCGAAAGCACTCGCGGCCGTGGGCAGGATGACCGCCCAGTAGCTGCCGTAAAGCCCGAGGTTCGTTACGAGCCGAAACAGCGGCACCATAATCACCTGCACGGGGATCATCAACGTTGTCAGAGCGATGAGAAAAACGACGTTCGAACCGCGGAACTTGAGCTGCGACAGGGCATACCCGCCTAACAGGTTGACGAGCACCGTGAGAACTGCCACCGTGATCGAGATCGCCATGGAATTGCTAAACCATGTGGCAATCGGGAACCCTGCGAGGACGCGCTCAAAGTTTCCGACTGTCAGGGTACGCGGCCAGAGACGCAGTGTGCCACCCAGCAGCTCGGACCGCGATGAGAACGCGACTACAAGCATCCAGTACAGCGGGAACAGCACAACGATGCTGATGAGGATCGCCGCAACGATGCGGGCTACGAGCCCCCGTCGCGAGCCTCTGCGCGAGCGCGGCGCCCCTAATCTTGTTGTCTTCTGCCTGCGGGTCGCCGGCGCTGGCGAGAGGATGGATGTTGTCACGATTGTGTCCTTATTCGACCAGGTCCCGGCTGCGGCTGGTTCGCCACCGTACCGCAGTGAAGATAAAGGTTACGAGAAGAAGCACGACACCGATAGCGGCGGCGTAACCCTGGTCGCGAGTCACGAAACCCGTGTCATAGGCGTATGTGACAAGCACGGATGTGGCATTCTGTGGGCCGCCGCCGGTCATCACGAACACGATGTCGAAGACTTGGAAGGAATAGATGACGTTGAGAATGAGCAGAAAGAATGACGACGGGCCAAGCAGGGGCACTGTCACATTCCGGAATCGGACCCAGAAACCCGCCCCATCCAGTTCGGCCGCTTCATAGAGTTCGGGGCCGATGCTCTGAAGGCCCGCCAGGTAGATGAGCATGTTGAATCCGACCCTCCACCACAACGTCACGAGAACAACAGACACGAACGCGGCGAATCCACCGGACTGCCAGTTAACGCTCGGAAGTCCGATAAATCGGATCAAATTGTCGAGGATGCCGTTGTTCTCGTTGAAAACAAGTACACCAATCAGTGCGGTGGCGACGCCCGAGATAGCCATCGGGATGATGAGAATGGAACGGAACACGCCTCGGGCGGGAAGGATCGAGTTGAATAGCACGGCTGCGCCGAGGCCAAGGACCATCGATAGAGGCGTCACGATGATTGTGAACAGCAGGGTGTTCGCCGTGGATCTCCAAAAGAGCGGATCGCTAAGAAGGCGCTCATAATTGGCGACACCTACGTATTCACCGACCCCGAACCCGTTGGTCTCCTGAAAGCTGATCACCACGGTCCACACGAGCGGGACGAGCACGAATAGGCAAAGCAGCAGCATGTTCGGGGTCAGAAACAGCCACCCCGCGAGTGCCTCGCGCACGGTTTTACTATTACGACGCCCCGGGCGCCTTGGAAGCGTAAGCGACGGCGCGACGGTGCCCGCGACGCGGTCCTGCACGACGGCGACTTTTGTCACGAATTGCCCGTGGTTTGGGCGATCCCTTCTGCGATTGATTTCAGAGTGTCTGCGGTACTTGTCGAACCGGCGAAGGCCGATTCCAGGTTGTCCTGGAGTACGGTGATGATTCTCGACATGTCGGGGGACGCCACCTGGCTTGAGTCCTTGGCGCGCACCGTTGAAGCCTGGCTGAGGAAGATGGGGGCGAGCTCGGGACGTACATCGAAAGCGATGCCCGATTCGCTGAGATCCTTACGGGTCGGCAGGAGTGAGGCGGTCTCGCAGAAGTCGCGCATTTGCGTGCCGCCCGTGACGAAGTCAAGGAAGGCTGCGGCGAGCTCCGGGTTGGCGGTGCCCGCGGTGGCGACGAGCGCATTCCCCCCGAAGTCGCCCCCACCGCGCTTACCACGTGGCGCGAAGGTCGCGCCCCACTCGAAGTCGAGTGTGTTTGTGGCATCCGGGATAGCGAACGCACCGGACCAAACCATCGCCGAGGTCTGCGAGTACCATGTGTCGCTCGCGAACGTGGCCGACTTGATGGTGTTGTTCGGCGGGACGAAGTTCTTCGTGAAAAAGCTTGACGAGAATTCCAGGGCAGCCAACCCTGCGTCCGAGTCGATCGCAGGGTCGGTGAGGTTCGTGTCCAGGAACCGGCCGTCAGCCTGGAAGAGCAGGCTAAGCCAGCGGGTGACGCCATTACCCTGCCAGTTGTAGGCCATGGGGTAGGCCTCTGCGGGTTGGGCGGCACGCAGGGTCGCGGCGACCTCGGACAGCTCGTCCCACGTCCAGGCGCTGTCGAGAGAGGTGGGAACCGACGTGATCCCGGCCAGTTCCAGGGTGGCTTTGTTGTACAGGATCACGGAGGTATCGGTGTGGTGAGGCACCCCGAACGGCTTATCGTTACCCTGCACGGCCGCCCAGGCCGCGTCGGTGAAGCGATCGGAAAATCCGGACTCCAGGTACGGGCTCAAGTCCAAAAGCTGGTCCCGACCGGCGTAACTGCCAAACGTGTAATACGGCACGCGGAAGATGTCCGGCGGATTCCCCGCCTGCAGCTGGGCATCAATGTTGGTGAACATCTGTCCGTAGGGAACTGAATTCAGCTCGATCTTCGTTCCCGCGTTAGCCTCCTCGAACGACGCGATGGCGCGAGCGAAACTTGCGAGCTCCGCGTCTGTGCCCCACGTAGTGAATGTCAACGTTTTTGACCCCGTGGCCGTAGAGGTTGACTGCTGCGGCGCGAAACCGCATCCTGACAGGAGCAGGGGTAATGACACCGCTCCGGAGCCGATCAAGAAATGACGTCTGCTAAAATCCATGCCGGGATCCTTCAGCTGGGTCTGGGAGATTCAGATTTCAGTAATTACGTACACTGATGCCACTGGCACATTATCACGACCTTGGCTGCCGCCAACTGCCGTCTGTCACGGTCGGAATGTGCAAAAGGAATTGACTCACACCGGGCGCAAGACCCGCGCTCGGCTCATCGCTGCCGCGACGACCCTCCTTGTCGACGTCGGGCGTGATGGAATGTCCACGCGTGCCGTCAGCCGCGCGGCCGGTGTGCAGCCACCCGCCGTATAGAGGATCGCGGCCAGGTCAAACCACTCCCGCTTCTGTGGCGGCAGCAACCATTCTCGCCGGTCCTCTCCACCGCGCAGCCAAAGCCGGGATGCTCGACGTTTCCGAGCTTCCAGGTATCCCATCCACTCGTGAAGCGGTTCTCGCATCTGTTTTGAACGACGCCGGACCGACATTCGGGTCCGCTGCGGTCACTGCTGCTGTGCAGCTTCGAGCGTCTCTAGCCGACACAACCGTGCTCACCGCGACCGAGAGACAGCTTTTGGGAGACTGGCTCGACCGTGAGGACTCGCGTCACACGGCCGGCGAGCTTGGCTGCTTAGCCTGAGTCCACCGGCTGGCTTGTGAGGGAATTCTGATATCGGTTGGGGGGCTTTGGGAGTTTCAGGCGCGGATGCGGTCCGGGTCTCGCGGCCCGGGGTGTTCCGCTGGTGTTCCTGTTGATGCCGGTGTCGGCTGCTTGGTCAGGTGGGGTCGGGTTGTCGCGGTCGAAAGTTCTGGTCGAACAGGGCCGTCCTGGGTTTCTCCCAGGGCCAGTGCTCGGGCAGGTGCGCCAAGGAACTGCTCTAAGGTCGGCATTCACGAGCGCTATCGTGGCGTGAGTGCGGTGGGTTGTGTCGGCGGCGACGGTGTCGACGGTGCTGGTGGTGAAGAAGGCATGGAATCGATGGGTGTCGAACAGGGTTGCCCGGGGTGGCCCTCAAGGTCAACGGACGGGCGGTATCGACGTAGTCGAGCGTGTGAGACTGATGGCAGGGTCTCGGGCACCCCGCCTCGAAAAAGAACAGGAATCGCACATGGAATATCGCACACTCGGCAACAGCGGCGCGGTCGTTTCGACCTACGCCCTCGGCACCATGACTTTCGGCGCGGAGGCCGATCAGGAGATGGCGCACACACTCCTGGACACATATGTAGAGGCAGGCGGCAACTTCGTCGACACCGCGGATGTCTACAGCTCCGGGGTCTCGGAGGAAATGATCGGGTCCTGGCTGGCTTCGCACCCGACCGAGCGTGAGCAGATCGTTCTCGCGACCAAGGGCAGGTTTCCGATGGGCACCGGCCCCAACGATCGGGGAACCAGCCGCCGGCATCTGAACCGGGCACTTGACGATTCGCTGCGCCGGCTGGGCACGGATCACGTCGACCTATATCAACTGCACGCCTGGGACGCGTTGACGCCGCTGGAGGAGACCCTGCGCTTTCTCGACGACGCCATCCGGAGCGGGAAAATCGGCTACTACGGCTTCTCCAACTTTCTGGGTTGGCAGCTGACGAAGGCCGTGTACGTGGCGCGGGCGCTCGGTTTCACGCCGCCGGTCACCCTGCAACCGCAGTACAGCCTCCTCGTGCGCGAAATCGAATCGGAGATCGTGCCGGCCGCACTCGACGCGGGCCTGGGGCTTCTCCCTTGGTCGCCCCTCGGCGGAGGCTGGTTGTCGGGTAAGTACCGGCGCGACACGGACCCCACCGGAGCCACGCGCCTCGGCGAGGATCCCGCGCGCGGGATGGAAGCCTGGGGTCCGCGCAACAAGCAGGAACGCACCTGGCGCATCATCGACGCCGTCGCTGAGGTTGCAGCCGAGATCGGTGCCACGAGCGCGCAGGTGTCCCTCGCCTGGCTTGAGGTGCAACCGGCGGTGACGTCGGTCATCCTCGGGGCGCGGAGTGTGAAGCAGCTCGCGGAAAACCTGTCCGCGGCCGACGTGCAACTGAGCCCAGAGCACCTGGAACTCTTAGGCGCACTCAGTTCACCGGTTGTTTCCGACTATCCCTACGGTGAGGCGGCGGTCGCGCAGCGCTCGCGCGTGGTCGGCTTCTAGGCCCGGTGCTCGAGCCGGACCGGTCGTCGCCACGACCTTGCCCATCGCACCCGACGGCATGCCGGTGCACTTCTCGAACGGCCAGGTGCCCTCCGTGCCGTCGATCTGTCCCTGTTTTCATACCCACGGGGTATTCACCACGGAAGAAATAAGCGACATCCTGTTCTGAGACCAGAAAGCTAAAACCCCGAAGGAGAAATCATGACCGTCATCAGTTCGAACACCGACACCGAGGCGCTGACCCTCACCTTCGTGGCCGATTTCGACGCGAGCCCGGAGCGGGTGTGGCAGCTCTGGGAGGACCCGCGTCAGCTCGAGCGCTGGTGGGGCCCGCCGACCTGGCCGGCCACCTTCGAGCGGCACGACTTCGTGCCCGGCGGCCGGTCGAACTACTACATGACCGGCCTGGACGGCGAGAAGGGGCCCGGCTGGTGGGTGACCACGCTGATCCAGCCGCCGCGCCGGTTGGAATTCGAGGACGGCTTCGCCGACGAGAACGGTGACCCGGTTCTCGAGATGGGCTCGGTGCGGGCCGTGGTGACTCTGGAGGAGGCCGACGGTCGTACCCGCATGACCACGGTGTCGACGTTTGCGAGCCTCGAGCAAATGCAACAGATTTGCGAGCTGGGTATGGAGGAGGGTATGCGCCAGGCCATGGGGCAGATCGACAGGCTTCTCGCTGAAGACGACAGCGCCTGACCGGACCGCCGTCGCCGGCGGTCGCGCCTCGCTCAGTGCACCAGCGCCTTGAGTGCGATCAGTGCCAAGCCCATGCCCGCCGTTCCCGCCGCGGTGGCGAGCTTCGCGCGTGAACCGGCCTGCCGTTGCCGGGCAGCCCACCAACCCAGAAGCGCGAGGGTGACCACAGCAGCCCACAGTGAAAGGTCTACGGCCGCATCTATCGACCACCCGAGGAATGCGGCGAGGATCAGGCAGGCTACCGGCACGATGAGCGCCCATAACAGCCCGGCTGAGCGTTGCAGCGCCTCACGGACCGCCTCCCGCCAGCTCAGGTCCCGATTGCCGACGATCTCGGCGTACACATGCGCGCCCCAAAACACCAGGACGGTTCCCACGGTACGGGCGATGAGGGCCGGCAGGCCGGGGTTGTACAGGGAGAACGCGGAAATGAGACCCGCGGTCAGCACAGTGCCGTAGACGGCCTCCGCGTTCATGGCCCGCGACACCCACGGGTAGCGCCGCAACCGGGCATCCAGGTCGAACCCCGAAGGCTTCACCGCCACCGCCATTTCCGCATTGGCAACTCGCTGCCGCCGCGGTCAGCATAGTCGGGCGAGCTGCGTATGACCCTGCATCAGCAACCACGCCGCGCCAGCATCGTTGGGCGGTCGCGTTCTCGGGCATGCGTCGCGCGGAGAAGTTGCCCTCCCCGGAGAAGACCGTACGGCAGGCGGACCGCGACGAGCCTGCGCCGTTCTGACTCGGGATCCGCGATTTCGCGTGCACGTGTTACACGGTGTTGCCGGCGATCCAGTCCAGAACGGCAGGAGTCGCATGGCGAGCGCGTGGCCCGACTCCGTGTCGACACGAGTGCCCCAAGGCCACGACCTCCGCCCTGTTGCTGGCTCCCGAGCACACGGCCAGCCGCCCCGATTATGCGGATGCCGAGGCGGTGGCCCTGCTGGACGACGTACTGGCCGGTCAGACCTCGGGCTCCCGGGCGACCACGCCTGGGACTTCGACGAGCTGGCGGCGACCATCGGCACCCTCATCGGGAGTGACGTCACCTTCCGCAACCTCACCCCGGCCGCGCACGCGGACATGCTGACGGGATTCGGACTCGACGCGGGCCTGGTGGGCTTTGTTGTGGGGCTCGACACCGACATCCGTGACGGCCTGCTCGGTGAGACCACCGGTGACCTCGCGTGCCTCACCGGCAAGCCGCCGACCCCGCTTGCCGCGGGTTTGGCTCGTGCGTCGTGAGGTGGTTGCTCGAGGCGAAGAACGGGGCCTCGGTGACCGACGCTCGATCGGCATCGGCATCGGCATCGGCAGGCGTCTGGCCAGCCCCGAGCGGGCGACGAGCAGGTGGAAGCCTTTGCGGGCAAGGATAGGCACAACCTCAGCCTGCCGGCCAAGGTGGAGGGCCAACGAGGAAACCCCAGTTCTGCGACTGGGGCTTCTTCATTGCGACCTCTGCAGAACTCGGGCTAGTGGCTCAGTGCCGGTTCCTCGAACTGGTTCATCGTGTTGTTGGTGCCGCCGGCCTTCAGGGCGGCCTCGCCGGCGAAGTACTCCTTGTGGTTGTCACCGATGTCGGAGCCGGACATGTTCTGGTGCTTGACCGTGGCGATCCCCTCACGGATCTCTCGACGCTGCACACCCTTGACGTAGGCGAGCATGCCCTGGTCGGCGAAGTAGCCCTTGGCCAGGTCATCGGTGGACAGCGCGGCCGTGTGGTAGGTCGGCAAAGTGATGAGGTGGTGGAAGATGCCGGCCTCGGCCGAGCCGTCGCGCTGGAAGGTACGGATGCTCTCGTCGGCGATCTGAGCGAGCTCGGTCTCGTCGTAGGCGACGCTCATCAGCTTCGCGCGGTCGTAGGCCGACACGTCCTTGCCCTCGGCGAGCAGGTTGTCGTACGCCTGCTGACGGAAGTTGAGCGTCCAGTTGAACGACGGGCTGTTGTTGTAGACCAACTTGGCGTTCGGGATGACCTTGCGCACCTCGTTCATCATTCCGGCGATCTGGGCGACGTGCGGCTTCTCCGTCTCAATCCAGAGCAGGTCCGCGCCGTTCTGCAGCGAGGTGATGCTGTCGAGCACGCAACGGGCCTCACCGGTTCCCTGACGGAACTGGAACAGGTTGCTTGCCAGGCGCTTGGGGCGCAGCAGCTTGCCGTCGCGCTTGATGACAACATCCCCGTTACCCAACTCGGCCTCGGTGATCTCGTCGACGTCGAGGAAGGAGTTGTACTGGTCGCCCAGGTCCCCGGGCTGGTAGGTCACGGCGAGCTTCTGCGTCAGGCCGGCACCGAGCGAGTCGGTGCGCGAGACGATGATGCCGTTGTCGATGCCGAGCTCGAGGAACGCGTACCGCACGGCGTTGATCTTCGCGATGAAGTCCTCGTGGGGAACGGTGACCTTGCCGTCCTGGTGGCCGCACTGCTTCTCGTCCGAGACCTGATTCTCGATCTGGATGGCGCAGGCGCCTGCCTCGATCATCTTCTTGGCCAGAAGGTACGTCGCCTCGGGGTTACCGAAACCGGCGTCGATGTCCGCGATGATCGGCACGACGTGGGTCTCGTAGTTGTCGATCTGTTCCTGGATGTCCGCGGCCTTGGCGTCGTTGCCGGCGGTACGGGCCCCGTCCAGGGCGGTGAATAGCAGGTCCAGCTCGCGGGCGTCGGCCTGGCGGAGGAAGGTGTAGAGCTCCTCGACCAGCGCGGGAACGGCCGTCTTCTCGTGCATGGACTGGTCGGGCAGCGGGCCGAAGTCGCTTCGCAGAGCAGCGACCATCCAGCCGGACAGGTACAGGTAGCGCTTGTTCGTGGTCTTCAGGTGCTTCTTGATCGAGATCATCTTCTGCTGGCCGATGAAGCCGTGCCAGACTCCGAGGGACTGTGTGTAGACGGAGGAGTCCGCGTCGTACTCCGCCATGTCCTTGCGCATGATGTCGGCGGTGTACTGGGCGATTTCGAGGCCGGTCTTGAAGCGGTTCTGTGCACGCATGCGGGCGACCGACTCAGGGTTGATCGCGTCCCAGCTGCTTCCGGCCGCGTTCTTGAGAGCTTCGACAGCCTGGGTGTCGTCTTGATAGATGGTCATGTGCATTCCTTCGACGTTGAATTGTGCAGAGCGTTGGACGGCTTCCGGCGGCCCGTTATCGGCTGCTACTTGAAGACTGCTGCAATAACAAGCGGTCTTCTTCACGATTCCCGGCAGAACTTTTGGGATTCTTCTTCGTTTGAGAAGAATTCCCTGAGCGAGCCGGATCGTGACCGGGAATATGCCGAAATCGACGACCCAGGTGGGATCGGAGGGAAGGCCACCCCGGTGGATCCCTCCCCGCGCGACTAGGGTGTTGCGCGGAAGAAAGCTTTGACAGGAGGACCAGCTGAGCCCTGACCGTGGCTGGGGTGTTCCTCGCGGGAAAGGCACGGCGGCAGAACCGCACCAATCAAAGGAAATCGCTATGAACAGCACACCTTCAGTAATCGTTTTCGACGTCAACGAAACCCTCTCCGATATGTCCCCGCTGAGCGCCCGGTTCGTGGAGATCGGAGCCCCGGCCCACCTGGCGCGGGTCTGGTTCGCCTCGCTGCTGCGGGACGGCTTCGCCCTCGCCGCCGCGGGAGGAACCGCGCAATTCTCCATGATCGGATCCGAGATCCTGCGCGGGGTCCTCCGCGACGTCGACCTGACCCGTAGCCTCGACGACTCGGTGCGCCACGTGATGGACGGCTTCGAGACTTTGAGCCTGCATCCGGACATTGCCGACGGCATCCGTGATCTGAAAAGTGCAGGGTTGCGCCTGGTGACCTTCTCCAACGGATCCGCGCAGGTGGCCGAGTCCCTCCTGACCCGGGCGGGTCTCCGAGGGGAGTTCGAGGCTCTGCTCACGGTGGAGGACGCCCCGGCCTGGAAGCCGGTTCGGGCCGCCTACGACTACGCCGCGGATGTCTGCGGAGTGAAGCCGGGCGACTTGCTCCTGGTGGCCGTGCACCCCTGGGACATCCACGGGGCCGCGCAGGCAGGCCTCCGCACTGCGTGGCTGAACCGCGCCGATGAGATCTACCCCAGCTTCTTCGCGGCACCGGACCACACCATCACCGCCCTCGGCGAACTGGCTACCCAGCTCGCCCGCGACTCGCACCCCGCCCATCGCCCCTAACAAATTCGACGGAGATTTTGGCTCTGGAGCCCGGTTAGTGGCCCACACAGGTCAAAAATCGGAAAATCTCCGTCGAATTCGTTCGGGCGGGCCGTGGTCTGGGGGCAAGGGCTGCCGGGAAAGCGACCGAGGCCGATGGTGGCGCTCTGGATACCCTAGGGGGTATGCTGATACTTTCAGTGAATCGAGAAGGAGTCACCTATGTGCAGCCCCATTCGTTGTAACCGTTGCGGCAAGATCACCTGGACCGGTTGCGGTGAGCACGTCGACAGCGTCATGGCCGACATCCCGCCCGCTCAGCGCTGCACCTGCAACTAGGCATGAAGAACCTCGTCGCGGCACTCGTCCTGGCCGGTGCCGCCCTGTTCGGCCTCACCGCGTGCTCCGCTCCGGCCGCCCCGGCGGCTGAGTCCGCCATGGCGGCCGACACCGTCGTGATCGACGTGCGCACCCCCGGGGAGTACGCCGCCGGTCACCTCGAAGACGCGCTGAACATCGATGTGCAGTCATCCGACTTCGACAGCCAGGCCGCGGCGTTGCCGACCGACGGCGACTACGTCGTGTACTGCCGCTCGGGCAGCCGTTCGGCCGCCGCGGCGGCTCGTCTGGCTGATCTCGGGTTCGCCTCGGTGACGGATGCCGGCGCCATGTCTGCCGCCACCGTCTCCACCGGTCTCCCGATCGTCACGACCCGGTAGTGCCCGCAACACCGCACCACCCGCAACACCGGCACCACCCGCAACACCGGCACCACCCACAACACCGCAAAGGGCACCCACGAGCGTGGGTGCCCTTCGTTGTGTCGCCGGTGCTTAGCCGCCGAAAGCGACGAGGTGCTTTTCGGAAGCGGCCAGCAGTCGCTCGTAGACCTTCAGCACGTCGGGGGCGGTGACGCCCTCGACCGCGATGGTCAGATCGGCGATGTCGGTCTCCTCGACCGCGCGTCCGGCCTCCATCGCGGCGTCCACGGTGACCGAGCCCTCGGCGAGGAGGGTGTCGTAGAGGTCCTGGGTGTCGTCGGTCAGGAACTCGCCGGCCGCCAGTCCGACGGTCGGTGAGCTCATACCGCTCCAGGAGGGTGCGCACGGCATCCAGGTGCTTGGATTCCGACTTGGCGATGCGGGTGAAAAGCGCCGGGTCGTACTGTGCGTCGAATGCGGCGTACAGGTCGTACGCGAGCTTCTCTTCTTCGGTCATCGCCGCAAGCTCTGACTTCTGGTCCTCGGTCAGCGTGCCCATGGCCATGCCGCCCTGGTTCGACTGGCCGGCCTGGGGGCGTCGCTGGGAGTCGGTAAGGCGGAGAGGCCGGTCAGGCAGACGCCTGGTCGGCGGCCTGGCGGGCCGCGATGCTGGCGTGCACCTCGTCCATGTCGAGGCTCCGCACGGCGGTGATGACCTCTTCCAGGGAGGAGGCGTTCAGGGCGCCGGGCTGGGAGAACACCAGCACCTTGTCGCGGAAGGCCATCAGCGTCGGGATCGAACGGATGCCCGCGGCGGCGGCCAGGCTCTGCTCGGCCTCGGTGTCGACCTTGGCGAACACGATGTCGGGGTGCTTCTCGGACGCGGCGGTGAAGGTGGGCGCGAACATGCGGCACGGGCCGCACCAGGCCGCCCAGAAGTCCACCAGCACGATGGAGTTGTCGGTGATGGTCTGGTCGAAGGTTTTCTCGGTGGTGTCAATGGTTGCCATAACTCCAGAATATACCCCATGGGGTATTTCGGTCAAGCGTCGGACGACGCCCGGGGCGGCCCGGCAGGTTGCTTTCCGGATACCCCTGGGGGTATCGTATCCAATGTGCGATCCAATCGCACGCACGACGCAGGCAAGACGTCAGCACGACGCATGCAAGACTTGGAGGACTTCGAACCATGGACGTTATCGTTATCGAAACCCCGCAGCTGGGAGACCGCAGCTACCTGGTGCACGACGGCGCGGTCGCGCTGGTCATCGACCCGCAGCGCGACACCGACCGGGTGGAGAGCGCGGCACGCGAGGCCGGGGTCACCATCACCCACGTCGCCGAGACCCACCTGCACAACGACTACGTGACCGGCGGCTTCGAGCTCGCCCGGGTTCACGGCGCGAAGTACCTGGTCAACGCCGCCGACTCCGTCACTTTCGAGCGGGAGCCGGTCACCGACGGCCAGGTCATCCCGATCGGCGGCCTGACCGTCACCGTTGTGGCCACGCCGGGGCACACCCACACGCACGTGTCCTACATCGTCAGTGACGGCACCACCGAGGCGGTCTTCTCCGGCGGCAGCCTGCTGTTCGGCTCGGTCGGACGCACCGACCTGGTAGCCACGACCGACACGGTCGCGCTCACCCACGACCAGTACGCCTCGGTGCGCCGGCTCGTGCACAAGGCCGAGCATGACGCCGCGCTCTTCCCGACCCACGGGTTCGGCTCCTTCTGCTCCAGCGGCCCGGCCACCGGCGCCGGAGCATCCACCATCGGCGAACAGCTCACGGCGAACCACGCCCTGACCGACTCCGATGAGGAGCACTTCGTGCGCGACCTGATCACCAACCTCACCGCCTACCCCTCCTACTACGCGCACATGGCCCCCGCGAATACGCAGGGTCCCGGCGCGCCGAACCTGCAGGTGCCCGAGTCCCTCGACGCCGCCGAGCTCACCCGGCGCCTGGCCGAGGGGGAGTGGGTCGTCGACCTGCGCAACCGGGTCGCGTTCTCGAGTAACCACCTGCAGGGTGCCGTGAGCTTCGAATACGGCAACGGCTCGAACTTCACCACCTACCTGGGCTGGGTTCTGCCCTGGAAGGAGCAGCTCACCCTGGTCGGCGACCGCGCAGACGTCGAGGACGCCATCCGTGACCTGTCGCGCATCGGCATCGACTCGCCGGATGCCGGCATCGGCACCGAGCCGCACGCCCTGGCCCCGGATGCCCCGGTCGCCACCTACCCGCGTGTGGGCTGGGTCGGGATGCTGCAGGGCCGCGCCGAACAGGATGTCCTTCTGGACACCCGTCGCGCCGACGAGTTCGCCGGTTCCCACCTGCTCGGTGCGGTGAATGTTCCGCTGCACGAGTTGCTCTCCCGGATGGAGGAGATCCCGGCCGGCACAATCTGGGTGCACTGCGGTTCCGGCTACCGTGCCGGCGTCGCCGCCAGCCTTCTGCAGCGCGCCGGCCGTGAGGTCGTGCACGTCGACGGGAACTTCGACGAGGCCACGGCTGCCGGACTCACCCTGGCCGAGCTGACCATCTAACCCCATGACGGGGAAGCGAACGGCGATCCACCCGGCCGAGAAGCGCAGTCTTCTCGGCATGGGCGCCGCCGTGGTGGCCCTCCACCTGGGCGGCTGGGGAACCCTGTTCCTGCTGGTGTTGCCGCAGCTGTCCCGCACGGGCGGCAACACCGCGGTGATGCTCGGACTGGCGGTCAGCGCCTACCTGTTGGGGGTGCGGCACGCCGTCGACGCCGACCACATCGTCGCGATCGACAACACCACCCGTCGCCTGGTCGGCGCCGGCCGCCGACCGGTTTCGGTCGGGTTCTGGTTCGCCCTGGGGCACTCCTCCGTCGTCGTGGTCTCCGTGGTGCTGCTGGTGCTCGGCGTCAACGCCTTCGCCGGCGGCCTCGCGGACGACGCTTCCGCTCTCCGGCAGGTCACCGGCGTGTGGGGGGCCGCCGTCTCCGGCGTCTTCCTGATCCTGATGGGCGCGCTCAACCTGTCCTCCCTGAAAGGGCTGCGCCAGGTGCTGCGCGACGTGCGGACCGGGCGCTTCGTGCAGAGCGAGCTCGACGGGCACCTCGACAATCGCGGCGTGATCAACCGGCTGCTCCGGCCGATGTCCCGGCTCGTGGACCGGCCCTGGAAGATGCTGCCGATCGGCCTGCTCTTCGGCCTCGGCCTCGACACCGCCGCCTCGATCAGCCTCTTCGTCTTCGCCGGGGTGCTCACGCCGGGCCTGCCCTGGTACGCGGCCCTGGTGCTCCCCGTCGTCTTCACGGCCGGCATGACCCTCTTCGACAGCGCGGATGGAGTCCTGATGAACCACGTCTACCAGTGGGCCTCCGCCGACCCGCTGCGGAAGGTCCATTACAATCTGATCGTCACCGGCGTATCCGTCTTCGTCGCCTTCTTCGTCGGCGGGATGGGCCTGATGGCCATGCTCACCGACCTCGGCACCGGCGGCGGAACCCTCCAAATGCTCACGGCCGTCGACCTCACCTTCCGGGGACCGGTCCTGTTCGGCGTTTTCGCGCTGACCGGACTCCTCCTGGTTCTGTGGGCTCGATTCCGCCCTAGTCTGTCCCTGGAAAGGCACTCATGATGGAACTCACCCCGCAGCAGGTCTTCAGCCGCCAGGCCGAGGCGCAGATCGTCGATGTTCGGGAAACCCCCGAGCTTCTCGACGGCATGATCGCCGGAGCCCGGCACATTCCGCTCAGCACGATTCCGGAGAACACCGCCGCTCTGGACCCGAAGCGACCCGTGATCCTGGTCTGTCGCAGCGGGAGTCGCAGCGCCAGCGCCGCCGACTACCTCGCTGCCGCCGGATTCGACACGATCAATATGATGGGCGGCATGCTCGAGTGGACCGCTGAGCGGCTGCCCACGGTTCTGCCTCAGCGCCCGTGATCATCGCGGCCCTCGTCCTCGGGCTCATCGTCGGGGCGCTGCTGGGCCTGGTCGGCGGGGGCGGGTCGATCCTCGCCGTGCCGGCCCTGGTCTACGGGGTCGGGCTGCCGTTGGAGGAGGCGATCCCCACCTCCCTGATCGTGGTCGGAGCGGCCTCCGCCGTCGCCGTGCTCCCGCGGCTGCGTCGTGGCGTCAACTGGCGGTTGGCCACCATCGTCGGGTCGGCCGGGGTGGCGACCGCCTACCTGGGCACCATGGTCAACCGGCTGCTCGACCCGGGAGTTCTGCTGCTGATTTTCGCCGTGATCATGGTCATCGCCGGCATCCGCATGTTCATGCCGACCCGACCTGGCGGCGGCCCCTGTGCTCTCCCCGGTGGGAAAACCAGGTGGTGCAGCTGCCTGCCCCGCGCGCTCGCCACCGGCGCGGTGGTCGGTTTCCTGACCGGGCTGCTCGGCGTCGGTGGAGGCTTCCTCATCGTGCCCGCGCTCACCCTCGTGCTCGGCCTGCCCATGAGCGTGACCGTGGGAACCTCGCTGGTCATCATCGTCATCAACTCGATGGCCGGGTTCACCGCGCACCTCGGTGACGTGCAGATCGACTGGGCCGTGACCGGCGCGTTCGCCGTGACGGCCATGGCTGCGTCGCTGATCGCCGGCCGGCTCGCCCGCGGACTTTCCGACACGGTGCTGAAACGCGGATTCGCCGTTCTGGTTCTGATCGTCGCGGTCTATGTGGCCGTGCAGGCCGTGGTGTCGCTTGTCAACTAGGACAGCGCCAGGAACAGCTTCTCGAGTTCCTCCACGCGGAGGGGCTTCTTGTCAACGGTGTCGCCCTGGTCGGTGAGACACTCCTTCATCGCGGAGGTGATGATCGTGAAGCCGGCGCGGTCGATGGCGCTGGAGACGGCGGCGAGCTGGGTGACGACCGCCCGGCAGTCGGCGCCTGATTCGACGGCGGCGATCACCGCGGCGAGTTGCCCCTGGGCGCGCTTGAGCCGGTTCATGGTCTTGCGCAGATCATCTGGCTTTGTCGGGTCTGACTACATGTGTATAAAATACCCCTTGGGGTATCAACTCTGAATGACAATCGAGGAATCAGCCACACCATGAGAATCTCTAGAACGTTCACCGAACTCCGCATCTGGCCTCGCCGAAGACGGATGGTCGCAGCCGGTATCGCGGCGGCGGCGTTAACCGCGCTGACACTCGCCTCGGGCTCCGTTGCCGTGGCCGGCGGATCACTGATGTTCCCCGGTGCCGTCTGGGCCTATGCGGTCACGGTCGTCGGGGCCGGGCTGATCGGCCTGGTCGTCGCCAGCTTTTTCGATGCCCCGATCGGCGGGGAAGCCACCCGGTGTGACGTGCGCTGGCCCGTGCTCGGCCTGATCGCGGTCTATCTCACCACCGAACTGCGGGAGGCTGTGCCACTTATCGCCGCCGCCGTTCGCCCGGTCGTCGCCGTCGCCGCGATCGCGCTGCTGGCATGGGCGCTGCTCGAGCGTCTGGGCAGCGAGCACCGTGCCGTCGACGATCGGAGTGAAAACGGTGAGGACGGCGAGGTCTGCACGACCTGCAAGCCGCTGTTCCCGGCGACGCGGAGCCGCTGACGCCGTCAGGGCGCCAGAGGGTCGAGCCGACCGGCAACCACAGGAAGTCAAACCCCCAACAGTCGTACCGACGCTCCACTGCCCGGAAGACCGTGGTGCTCAGGAGGTCACGTTCCTGCGCGCTGAGACTGCCGAGTTCCGGTCTGCTCCCGACGAAGGTCTCCAACGGCCGATGATGTTTTGGCTGGTCTCCCCGTTCCAGATCACCGGGTACACCGCTACATGGATTTCGCAACCACGGCCAGCACGTTGGCGGCCGGGTCCGTGAACCAGGCGATTTGGGCCCGGTCCTCCTCGTCGCGCATGATGCCCTTCTCGTCGTTGGGCGGCATGTCGGCCAGATCCGCATCGCCGTAGATCTTCGTGGTCACGCCGCGGGCATTGAGCTCGTCGACCGTCTTCTCGACGTCGTCGGTCATGAAGTTGAGCACGGTGAAGGACGCCGGCACATGATCGGGCTTGACGTAAATGAACAGCTGCGCGCCGTTGCCGAGCCGAACCTCGAGGTTGCCCATCATGCCCTCCGTGACGGAGAGACCGAGGGTCTCGCCGTAGAAGCGCTTCGCCTTGTCGATGTCGTCAACGGAGAACGAACTGAAGGCCTCGGAACTGGTGAACATGTCAGTCTCCTTCGTCAGGAACCATGTGGTTCGCCGACGACGATTGCACTCTGCACCAGAGTTGGATAGCCCCCGGCAGGGTAGCGGATCGCGGATACCCCGTGCCCTGCCGAGGCAGGTGCCTAGTAGCTGCGCGGCTGGCGCGGCGGGCGCTCGGTGCGGCCCTCGCGACGGACCGGTCCGCCGCCGTCGGCACGGATTTCGATGAGCTTGCCGCTGATGCGGGTGTTCTCCAGTCGGCCCAGCACGTCGCCCGGCATGTCGGCCGGCAGCTCGACGAGCGAGTATTCCGGGTTGATCTGGATGTGACCGAAGTCTTCGCGGCTCAGGCCACCCTCGTTGGCGAGAGCGCCGACGATCTGGCGCGGTTCCACCTTGTGGCGCTTGCCGACCTCGATGCGGTACGAGGCCATCGCGCGGTTGTTGTCGCGGGGGCGGCGTTCCACCCGCTCCACGCGTTCGCCGCGCTCTGCGCGTTCGTCACGGCGGTCGCCGCGACCGGCGTCGGCGCGGGCGCGCTCTGCCCGGTCGCCGCGGTCGGCACGCTCGGGCCGCTGCGCGCGGGCATCCGCCTGGGTGAGCAGCAGGGGAGTCTCTCCCTGGGCGACGACCGCCAGGGCCGCCGCGACATCCGCTTCGGGCACGTCGTGATGTGCGACGTAGTGACCGATGATGTCGCGGAAGGCGCCGATCCGTTCGGACTGGCCGAGGGCCTCGGTGATGGCGTCGTCGAAGCGTGCCAGGCGGGTGACATTGACGTCTTCGAAGCTGGGCAGCTGCATCTGCGTCAACGGCTGGCGGGTCGCCCGCTCGATGGCGTTGAGCAGGTGTCGCTCGCGCGGCGTGACAAAGCTGATCGCTGCGCCGCTGCGGCCGGCGCGGCCGGTGCGGCCGATGCGGTGCACGTACGACTCGGTGTCGATCGGGATGTCGTAGTTGACGACGTGGCTGATGCGGTCGACGTCGAGGCCGCGCGCGGCGACATCCGTTGCGACCAGGATGTCCAGCTTGCCGGACTTGAGCTGGTTGACGGTGCGCTCGCGCTGCACTTGGGCCACATCGCCGTTGATGGCAGCGGCGGAGTAGCCGCGCGCGCGCAGCTTCTCGGCGAGCAGTTCGGTCTCGTTCTTGGTGCGGGTGAAGACGATCATGCCTTCGAAGTTCTCCACTTCGAGGATGCGGGTGAGCGCGTCGACCTTCTGCGGGTACGACACCATCAGGTAGCGCTGGGTCGTGTTCGCGGAGGTCGTGGTCTTGTTCTTGATCGTGATCTCTTCGGGGTCGTTCAGGTACTTCTTCGAAATCCGCCTGATCTGCGGCGGCATGGTCGCCGAGAACAGGGCGACCTGCTTGTCGTTCGGGGTGTCGGCGAGGATCGTCTCGACGTCTTCGGCGAAGCCCATCTTGAGCATCTCATCGGCCTCGTCGAGCACCAGGTACTTCAGCTGCGACAGGTCGAGCGTGCCCTTTTCGAGGTGGTCCATGATGCGGCCGGGCGTACCGACGACGATGTGCACCCCACGGCGCAGCGCGGAGAGCTGCACGCCATAGCCCTGGCCGCCGTAGACGGGGAGCACGTGCACGCCGCGCATATGACCGGCGTACTTCTCGAATGCCTCACAGACCTGTAAGGCAAGCTCACGGGTCGGGGAGAGCACGAGTGCCTGCGGGGTCTTCTGCGCCAGGTCGAGGCGCGAAAGAATCGGCAGCGCGAACGCGGCGGTCTTGCCGGTTCCGGTCTGGGCGAGGCCGACGACGTCGCGCCCGGCGAGAAGCGGGGGGATGGTGGCGGCCTGGATGGCGGAGGGAGTTTCGTACCCGACGTCCTTGAGCGCCTTGAGCATCGCATCATTGAGCCCGAGGTCGGCGAAGGTTTTCGCGTCGCGGGCAGTATCTGCCTCGCTCTGCGTGGGGGTCGTGTCAGGGGTGTGCATATTACAACGGTAATCCATCGGAGAGTGCGCCCCGTTCGTGCGGGAGGATAAGACCATGTCGACAACGCAGCAGCAACCCTGGGTAAAGAACTATCAGCCGGGCGTCCCGGCCGAGATCGAGCTCCCCACGGAGTCGCTCGTCGCGATGCTCGAGCGGTCCGTGGCCGAGGCCGGTGACCACCCCGCACTCGAGTTCTTCGGGCGCCGCACGACGTACACCGAGCTCGGCGACCAGGTCGACCGGGTTGCGGAGGGTCTGCGGCACCTCGGGGTGCGAGCGGGAGACCGGGTGGCCCTGATCCTGCCGAACTGCCCCCAGCACGTCGTCGCCTTCTACGCGGTGCTGCGCCTGGGCGCCGTGGTGGTCGAGCACAACCCGCTGTACACCTCGCGGGAGCTCCGCCACCAGTTCGAGGACCACCAGGCGCGCATCGTGATCGCCTGGGACAAATCCGTGGCCTCCGTTCGCGCCTTCCCGCGCGACATCGAGATCGACCACATCGTGTCCGTGAACCTGCTCCTGGCGTTCCCGACCCTCAAGCGCCTCGCCCTGCACCTGCCGGTGAAGAAATTACGCGAATCCCGCGAGGCCCTCACGGTTGCCGCGCCGGGCACGATCCCGTGGAAGGAACTGCTCAGCCATGTCCCGATCGATCCCGGGCATCCGCGCCCGTCGGTCGACGACCTCGCGGCCCTCCAGTACACCTCGGGCACCACGGGCCAGCCCAAGGGCGCCATGCTCACCCACTTCAACCTGTACTCCAACGCCCTGCAGGGCGAGGCATGGATGCACGGGGCCGAGTACCGCAAGGAGGTCTTCTACGCGATCCTGCCGATGTTCCACGCGTTCGGCATGACCCTCTACCTGACCTACGGCATCCGTAAGCAAGGTCTGCTCGTCTTGTTCCCCAAGTTCGACCCCAACTTGATTCTCGACGCCATGAAGAAGTCGCCCGCCACGGTGTATTGCGCGGTGCCGCCGATCTACGAGCGCACGGCCGTGGTGGCGAAGGAGCGCGGAATCTCGCTGCGCTCCTGCCAGTACTGCATCTCGGGTGCGATGAACCTGCCCGACCATGTCGTGGAAATGTGGGAATCGGTGTCGGGCGGGCTGCTGGTGGAGGGCTATGGCATGACGGAGACGTCGCCGGTGGCCCTCGGCAACCCGTTCCACCCCACCCGCCGGCCCGGCACGGTCGGCGTGCCCTTTCCCTCCACGCTGATGAAGGTGGTCGACCTGGACGACCCCACCATGGAGGTAGTGCAGGGTCGGCCCGGCGAGCTGCTCCTGAAGGGCCCCCAGGTTTTCCAGGGCTACTGGAACAACCCCGAGGAGACCGCGAAGGCCCTCCTCCCCGGCGGCTGGATGCGCACGGGGGACATCGTGACCGTCGACGCAGACGGCTTCACCACGATCGTGGACCGCGCCAAGGAACTCGTCATCACCGGCGGCTTCAACGTCTCGCCCTCGGAGGTCGAGGCGGTGCTGCGACTGCACACGGATGTCGTCGACGCGGCCGTCGTCGGCAAGGCTCTCGAACGCGGCGGGGAAATGGTCGTCGCGGCAGTCGAGCTGAAGCCCGAAGTGCCGCTCGATGAGGATGCACTGCGGGAGCACTGCCGCGAGCACCTCGCCGCCTACAAGATCCCGCGCCGGATCGTCACGATCGAGGACATGCCCCGCTCGATGCTCGGCAAGATCCTGCGCAAGCAGGTGCGCGAGCAGGTTCTGCCGGGGCTCTGAGACTGATCAGAGGTGCTGCTCGAGCCGACGCCTCGTGAGCAGGGAGGCCCGGCGCAACCACGGATCGCCGTCGCCGGCCCAGCGATCGAGCACCCCGTCTGCCCGGGCCCGGCCCGGCGCATCCAACCGCTCCACCAGTGGACCCACCACGTCGACGGCGAGCGGGTCGACCAACTCGCGCAGGCGGGCACTTCGCACAAATTTCTCGATCCGGCTCAGGTCGGAGTTGTCCAGCACCCGCACATTCGATTGCAGCAGCACGACGGCCGCGAGACGGCGCTCGAACACCGGCACCGCCCACAGCTCGGAACTCAGTGCTGTGATGTCGTCCTGCGTCAGGCCGGGATACCGGCGGCCGGCGTCCCGGATCGTGCCGCGCACCGCGCCGACCGAGGCACCGTAGAACCGCAGGTCGCTGCCCAGCCGCTCCTTCTCCGCCGCCGCCCGGTACGGATCCCCCTCGGCTTGCAGCGTCGCGTCTACGAAGCTGCCGGCGTCACTCACCCCTTCATTCTCGCGTTTCCGGAGGCTGCCGGCGCACCCTGGCCGTTACGCTGAGTGCATGACGACGGCATCGGAGAACACCGTGACGGATGCCCGATCCACCCGCCTGCGCAGCGTCAACCTCGCCGCCGCACTCCTCCTGATCGCACAGGCCGTTCTGGTCTCCGTGGTCGTCCTGGCCCAGAGCGCCCCGGTGCTGCTGCCGGTCACGGCCGGCTTCCCCGGCGGGCCGGTGGGTTCCCAGGCCGAAGCGCAGGTCATCGACCTGGCCGCCGTGAACCTCGGGGTGGCCGTCGTCATCCTGCTCGCCTTCTCCGCGCTCCTACGCCTCGCCGCCGTGACCCCGACGTTCGCCGGCAGCTACCGGCGCGGCCTGGCCGCCGCGCGCAATCCACTGCGCTGGGTCGAGTACTCGCAGGTCTCCGCGATCACGGTGTTCCTCATCGCCCAGTTCAACGGCGTCACGGAGGTCGGCACGCTGGTGGCGCTCTACGCCATCACGGCGGGTGCCACGCTGTTCCTCGCACTGCAGGAGCGTGAACCGGCCGGCGGCTCGCTCCGGCCCTTCGTCTTCGGAGCCATGGTCGGCATCGTGCCGTGGGGCATCATCGCCTTCTACCAGGTCGGCGCCGGGGCTCTCCGTGACGTGCCCGAACTCTTCGTGCGCACCGTCACCCTCTCGCTGCTCGCGGTGGCGGCCTTGGTCTGGACCAACGCCTGGCTCGGCCGACGAGCCCACGGCGCATGGGCGCATCCGCACCGAGTGGAGATCGTGCAGATCACCCTCGTCACGCTCGGCACCACGCTGCTGGCCGCGCACGTGGTGTGGGGCGTGCTGCTCTAGACGAGGTTCGACACCGTCAGGTGCGGGGCCGACTCCAGCAGGGCCTGCTCGAACCCGGCCAGTGCCTCGGCGGGGAGCGACCAGGCCTGCTTCGGGCATCCGTCACCGGGTCTGCCACCCGCATCCGTCGTCACGTTATTACGGAGATTTTTGGAAAACGCCGGTCTTGGCGCCAGCCTGAGCGGCGTGTCGCGAAAATCTCCGAAGTTAGCGACGGCGCGCCGGGTCTCGACGAGCTCGACCACCGGAAGTCGAGCTCGAACGCTGGGCTCAGGCGGGCTAGGCGAGCGCGCGGGCCACGTCCAGTCCGGAGCGCACGGCCCGAGAGATGCCCGACGGATGCCCGTGCAGCCGCCCGAAACCGTCTCCCGCCACGAAGATGCCGGGCTGGTCCGCGCTGCGGAAGAACGTGGCATCCGACCCCGAATCTGCAGGCACCACAGCATTCGCATACCGCCAGCGCTTCAGCGCTGAGTCCAGAACGCGCACGCCGGGCAGCAGCCGGATCAGCTCGGCCAGCAGCTCCGCCTGCGAAAATGTGGCGTCCGCGTCCCAGGTCGCCTCGCTCCAGAGCGGGCTCGCAATGACCTCGAGCCACACCTGTCCGGCATCATCCCGGTGCCTGACTCTAATCGTCTCGATGACTCCGTCGGGAGCGGACCGGCCCACGACGTCATTGACGACGTCGTCGGCGCCGTCGACGATGCACAGCAGAACAGCCCGCCTGTCGTAGGCAGCCTCGAGCAGGCCGGGCGCGACAGCGATCCCGCTGCCGCGCAGCATCTGCAGGTTCTGTGGAACCGGCGCTGTGAGAACCACCGCCCGGCCCCCGAACGGTTCCCCCGAGCCGCGCGGCACGACGTGGATGAGACCGGAATCCTGCACGGCGAGGTGGGTGACGAAGAAGCGCCGGAGCGTCGTGCCGCCCGCCCACCGCTTGGCAATATCGCCCGCGGGCTCGTCGAACATCCACTTCGCGTAGCCCTCGGTGTCGGGCACGAACCGGGCTCCCGTTCGGCGGGTGATCTCGCTGGTGACCTCGGCGTCGTGACTGTGAACCGTGTCGACGGACGGGTTCAACAGCCGGCCGCCGAGCGGGCGGCTCGCGAGCCGCCCGCCCGGCCGCGATCCCTTGTCGAGGAGGAGGACCGCACGACCGCGCTCCTGCAGGTTCCGGGCGATGGTCAGACCGCAGACGCCCGCACCGACCACGATGACGTCCCACGTTTCCATGTCTGGAGGCTAGTGCACGCGCGTTGCACGCGCGTTGCACGCGCGTTGCACGCGCGTTGCACGCGCGTTGCACGCGCGTTGCACGCGCAGTGCACGCGCAGTGCACGCGCAGTGCACGCACAGCGCGCCCACCGTGCAGTCGTACGCTTGTTCGTGTCGTCCTAGCTGCCGAGACCCGGCACGGATGCCTCAGCGCCGCATCCGCAGCACCGCTCACACAAAGGAGTCCCGCATGAAGATCGTTGTCACTGGTGGAAGCGGAAAGCTCGGCCGGACCGTCGTGACGTACCTCGTCGCCGAGGGCCACGAGGTACTGAACCTCGACCGCGACGGTGCCCGCAGCCACGATCTGGTGGTCGTGGACCTCACAGACTACGGCCAGGTCGTCGACGCGGTCCTCGGTGTCGATGACCGGCATAGCGGGTTCGACGCTATCGTGCACCTGGGCGCGATCCCGGCTCCCGGCCTGGTTCCCGACGTGGCCACGTTCCACAACAACATCCTCTCCACCTACAACGTGTTCCAGGCGGCCCGGCGGGCGGGCGTCAAGAAGCTGGTCTACGCGTCCAGCGAGACTGTGCTCGGTCTCCCGTTCGACATCGACCCGCCCTACATTCCCGTGGACGAGGAGTACCCGGCCCGGCCCGAGAGCACCTACTCGCTGGTGAAGCACCTCGAGGAGCAGCTGGCGATCCAGCTCACCCGCTGGGATCCCGAACTCAGCATCACGGCTCTGCGCTTCTCCAACGTGAAGGACCCGGAGGACTACGCGGCCTTCCCCGCCTTCGACGCCGACGCCACCCTGCGCAAGTGGAACCTGTGGGGCTACATCGACGGCCGTGATGGCGCCCAGGCCGTGCTGCGGGCATTGCAGAACGCGAAGCCGGGCTTCGAGGCGTTCATCATCGCCGCCGCCGACACGGTGATGAGCCGGCCCAACGCCGAGCTGGCCGCCGAGGTCTTCCCCGGCGTCGAACTCCGGGAGGTCGGCGAGAACGACACCTTGCTCTCCATCGACAAGGCTCGACGGATGCTCGGCTACGCACCGCAGCACAGCTGGCGCGACCATGTGTAGTCGTTTCAGCCGATGAAACAACGGATGCCCCCACCCGGCCGGGCAGGGGCATCCGTCTTTTCGGTGCTGAGTGGCTTGCGGCTAGTTGGTGGCCGCCACGAACGCCCGGGAGAACGACCACTGCGGGTTGCTCACCCAGGAGCACATGTACGCGGCGATCCCGCCGGTGCACGGCTGGTCCCGGGTCATTTCCCACCAGCGAGGTAGTTCAGCGCGTTCGCCTTGGCGAACTTGCCGACCTTGGTCGTGTCGGTGAGCGAGAAGACCTCTCCCGTGTCGTTCAGCCCGATCATCGGCGTGATGCCGCGACGCGCGTTGGCGGACGGGTCGGAGACGTCGGAGCCCTCGATGTCGAAGTCGATCCGGTCCACGCTGTAGCGGTCGACAACCTTCGTGTAGGCGACGAGCAGGGCTGCGGGGTCGGTGCAGACCCAGGCGAGTTCGTTGTTGACGGCCCCGCCGAACGAGACGACGAACTTCCCGCCGCCGCTCTGGAACTTCGAGATGGACCCGACGAAGTCCTGGGTTCCACCCACGGTGTAGGCGGTGTAACCGGCCCAGGTCGGGCTGCAGGTGCTGGCGCGGTGGGAGTGGGAGTGGGAGTGGGAGTGGGCGTCGGAGTTGGAGTGGGCGTCGTCGACCCGGCGCCATTGACAGAACACGGAATCGACGCGGCCCC
Organism: Cryobacterium sp. M23; assembly: GCF_002929655.1. Classification (NCBI taxonomy): domain Bacteria; kingdom Bacillati; phylum Actinomycetota; class Actinomycetes; order Micrococcales; family Microbacteriaceae; genus Cryobacterium; species Cryobacterium sp. M23. Next base: position 18,259 of record NZ_PJJV01000077.1, on the reverse strand, counting down.
GGCCGGAAGGCCGATCACCGTGCACGCAGTGGGGAACAGCGGCGAGGCACCCACCTTGTACGAGGTCAGACCGAACGAGGTTGCCGCTCCGGAGGCGAGCTGGGGAGCCCAGCTCGGCGCCTTCACGGTGAAACCGCCGGTAACCGACTGCAGAATCCCGTTCCACAGGGTGTTCACCTTGTTGCCGTAGGTAAACGAGATCTGCCATGGCTTGAGTGTGGTCGTCGACGTGTTGCGCAGACCCACCTCTGACTGGAATCCGGTCGTCCAGACATTCGTGTTCTTCCAGGTCACCTCGACGCCGGGCGTTGCCGCCGGCGCGGGCAGCGCGCCGGCGGCTCCCAGGCCGAGTATGAGCAGAACGGAAGAGCTGATCGCGATCGCCAGCGGTCGCAGCCGCCGGGAGGATGGATCTTTCACTCGGTGTCCTCATGGTTTTTCGTGAATGCCGTTGAGCGGCCAGGCCGTCAGATGTCAGCGGTAGCTGAGCTTCGGCTGAGCTTCGGAATGCACTAGCGGCAGCTGCGACCCCCTGGTTAAGGGGCATGTCAGCATTTTCGCGGGCCCGGAGTAGGGCCGTTTCAGCAGCGTCTTGTCCCGAACGAATTCGACGGAGATTCTGCCCATATCGCCCCAAAACAGCCCGAAAACCGGCCTTTTCCTTAAAATCTCCGTCGAATTGGTTCGGCCCTCCGGGCGCGACACAACTGCGCGATACAACTGCGCGATACAACTGCGCGACACAACCGCGCGACACAACTGCGCGACACAACCGCGCGACACAACCAATCGCGGAGGACTCAGCGCACCTAGAGCGCCAGCAGCTGCGGTCCGCCCGGTGAGCCCACGCTGAGGCCGGCCCACGACACGAGGGTCCAACCGTCTTCGGGAGAGCCGGACAACTCGACCACCCCCCTGTTCTCGAGGTCAGTCGTGCCCGCGAACAGGGGCGACACATTGCTGGCGCGGGCCGCGGTCCACACGCGGATCGCCACGCCGTGGCTGAACACCGCCGCCGTGTCGGCACCGGCGGCGGCAGAAGCGATATCGGCGTCGAACCGGGAGAAGAAGCTGTTCCCGTCCAGGCCTTCGGGCATCCTGGCTGTCAGGTCCCCGGTGACCCAGGTCAGCACGGTTTCAAAATAGGTGCGAATGGATGCCCGGTCGCTGAGTCCCTCGAGCGCGCCCGCTTCGATCTCGTGCAGCCCGGTGGCCACCTGAACGTCGAGCTGCAACGCGGTCGCCAGCGGCTCGGCCGTGAGCCGGGTGCGTACGAGCGTCGACGCGAAGATGGCGTCGATGGACTCGAGGCGCAGGGCATCCGGAATCACTGAGGCCTGCCGGGAACCGAGCTCGGTCAGGCCGGGACCGGGGTGAGCGGTGTCGAGCTGGCCGAGCACATTCGCGGGCGTCTGGCCGTGGCGGATCAGAAAGAGTCGCATTATCCCCCCAGCATGGGCATCGGCGACCGGCTGGTCGTCACCCGCTGGGCCGACGAGGAGTCCTTCCATGCCTCGCTGACCTTGCCGTCCTTCGCCCACGGTCACCGTGGCGATGCCCCACCGAAGGCAGACGCCGGCGCGGCCCGGTTAAGCTGGGCCGATGAGCGAACCCCGTGCACACGACGCCCTGCACACCGACGCCGTGCGACCGATGCGGGCCCAGGCTCTGCTGGATGCGTTGGCCGTCCGGGTCGTCATCGCCGACGGCGCCATGGGCACCATGCTGCAGGAGCACAATCCCACCCTCGAGGACTACCAGCAGCTCGAGGGTGCAACGAGATCCTCAATGTCAGCCGGCCCGACATGATCGAAGCCATCCACGATGCCTACCTCGAGACCGGCATCGACGCGGTGGAGAGCAACACCTCCCGTCCTCGCCCGCAGCATCGAGGAGGACCCCGGCGTCGCCAGCCTCTACCAGCACGTCAGCTTCGATCAGGACAGCGCGTTCCTGGCGATCGGGGAACGCACCAACGCCAACGGGTCCCGGGCCTTCCGCGATGCCATGCTCGAGGAACGCTGGGACGACTGCGTCGACATCGCCCGCGCCCAGGTGCGCGACGGCGCCCACCTGCTGGACGTCTGCATCGACTACGTCGGGCGGGACGGCGTTGCCGACATCCGCCGGGTGGTCTCCCGGCTCGCCGCCGCCCTGCCGCTCGTGGTCGACTCCACCGAGCCCGCGGTGCTGCAGGCAGGCATGGAACTCATCGGCGGCCGCCCGATCGTCAACTCCGTCAACTTCGAGGACGGCGAGGGCCCGGCCTCCCGCTTCGGCCGCATCATGCCGCTGGTCAAGGAGCACGGCGCGGCCGTGATCGCCCTGACCATCGACGAGGAGGGCCAGGCCCGCACCGCGGAGCACAAGGTGCGCATCGCCACCCGGCTGGTCGAGACCCTCGTCACCGAGTGGGGCATGCGGGTCGAGGACATCATCGTCGACGCCCTCACCTTTCCGATCGCCACCGGCCAGGAGGAGACCCGCCGGGACGGGATCGAAACCATCGAGGCGATCCGTCAGGTCAAAGCCAGATACCCCGGCATCCACACCACCCTCGGTGTCTCGAACGTGTCCTTCGGGCTGAACCCGGCGGCCCGCTCGGTGCTCAACTCGGTGTTCCTGCACGAGGCCACCGAGGCCGGACTCGACTCCGCGATCGTCAACTCGGCCAAGATCGTGCCGCTGGCCTCCGTGCCGGACGACCGCCGCAAGGTGGCGCTCGACCTCGTCTGGGACCGCCGCGAGTACGACATCGAGGGCAACCTCACCTACGACCCGCTGGTCGCCCTGCTCGACCTGTTCGCCGGGGTCGACTCGGCCACGCTGAAGGACGAGCGCGCCGCCGAGCTCGCGGCCCTGCCGGTGGGCGAACGCCTCGAGCGCCGCATCATCGACGGTGAGGCCAAGGGGCTCGGCGGCGACCTCGACCTCGCCCGGGCCGGTGGGCTGAGCGCCCTCGACATCGTCAACGTGCACCTGCTGGCCGGGATGCAGGTGGTGGGCGCCCGCTTCGGCAGCGGCGAGATGCAGCTGCCGTTCGTGCTGGCGTCGGCCGAGGTGATGAAGACCGCGGTGGCGCTGCTCGAGCCGCACATGGAGAAGACCGCGGCGGCCGGCAAAGGCACGATGGTGCTGGCCACGGTGCGCGGCGACGTGCACGACATCGGCAAGAACCTGGTCGACATCATCCTTACCAACAACGGCTACGACGTGATCAACATCGGCATCAAGAAGACGATCACCGAGATCATCCAAGCTGCCGAGGAGCACAATGCAGACGTGATCGGCATGAGCGGGCTGCTCGTCAAGTCGACCGTGGTGATGAAGGAGAACCTGCTCGAGCTCAATTCCCGGGGGCTGGCCGGCAGGTGGCCGGTGATCCTCGGCGGTGCCGCCCTCACCCGGGCCTACGTCGAGGAGGATCTTGCCGAATTGTTCGACGGCACGGTGCGCTACGCGCGGGATGCCTTCGAGGGCTTGGCGTTGATGGAGCCGCTGGTCGCCGTCGCGCGGGGCGCCGACCCGGCATCCGTGGGTTTGCCGCCGCTCAAAAAGCGCATCCACAAGCGCAGCCTGCTCACCGTCACGGAGCCGGACGCCATGCCGGCCCGCTCCGATGTGGTCGCCGACAACCCCGTGCCCGTTCCGCCGTTCTGGGGCACCCGCATCGTCAAGGGGATCGCGCTGGCCGAGTACTCCGCGTTCCTCGACGAGCGGGCCACGTTCATGGGGCAGTGGGGTCTGAAGCCCAGCCGCGGCGACGACGGCAAGAGCTACCAGCATCTGGTGGAAACCGAGGGCCGACCCCGGCTGCGCTACTGGCTCGACCGCATCCTCGCCGAGGGCATGCTCGACGCCTCCGTCGCCTACGGCTACTTCCCGGCCTCCAGCGAGGGCAACGACCTCGTCGTGCTGCACCACGGCGACGACCCGTCGGGCGAGCTGGGGGTCGCCGGCCTGCTCGCCCCCGACGGCGGCTCCGGCGGCACCGTGGGTTCCGAACGCCTGCGATTCGTTTTCCCCCGGCAGCGGCGCGACCGGCACCTGTGCCTGGCGGACTTCGTTCGCCCACGCGAATCCGGCCAGACGGATGTCGTCGCCCTCCAACTGGTCACGGCCGGAGCGAACGTCGACACGGTCACGGCGAAGCTCTTCGCCGAGAACAGATACCGCGACTACATGGAGCTCAACGGGCTGACCATGCAGCTCACCGAGGCGCTGGCCGAATACTGGCACTCCCGGGTGCGGGAGGAGCTCGGCCTGGGTGCCGAAGACCCGGTCGAACTGGCCGGCATGTTCAAGCTCGAGTACCGCGGCGCCCGGTTCTCGCTGGGCTACCCGGCCTGTCCCGAGATGGAGGACCGCCGCACGGTTGTCGAACTGCTCAGGCCCGAGCGGATGGGTGTGGTGCTGTCGGAGGAGCTGCAGCTGCACCCGGAGCAGTCGACGGATGCGTTCGTGTTCCACCACTCGGAAGCGAAGTACTTCTCGGTGTAGCCGGTGTAGCCGGTTCGGCCCGGGGTGGTCGGGCGGCCCTGCCTGGCCGGCCCAGCTTCGCTCGGCGGAGAGCGGCCAGTGCGGCCGGGCCTATCAGCACGATCCCGACCGTGGTGGTGATGGCGCGCACGGTGTCCCAGGTGAGGGTCGACGTCACGAGCGTGTACAGGGCGAAGGAGGCGAGGTTCTCGCCGAGCGTGGCATCGGCCGCATAGGAGATGTCGGTGCCCGAGCCCACTGCGAACGGCCAGAACCAGAGGTTCATCACCAGTCCGAAGAGGTAGGACGCCACGATGCCGTAGGCCACGAGCATCGCGATCTCGAGGCGGGCTGCGCCGATATGTGCGGAACGGATGCGCGGCAGCAGCGCCGCCCCGGCTCCCACCCAGCCGCAGGCGAACATCTGGAACGGGGTCCACGGGCCGAACCCACCCCACAGGGCCGAGGACACCGCGATGGTGAGCAGGCCGAGCAGGAACCCGAAGCGGGCTCCGTAGGCGCGACCGGCCAGGATCAGCAGGATGAACACGGCCTCGACGCCGCCGACGCCGGTGCCCGCGATGCGCACGGCGGCGCCGACCGCGGAGAGCACCCCCAGCAGGGCCACGGTCTTGGCCGTGTACATCTCCCCGTCGAGGGTGAGCGCGAGGGCCACGATCAGGGCCGGCACGAGCGCGAAGGCCACGACCGGCGCGGCCGACTGGGCGTTCTCCGGCAGCGCCGAGGCGAAGAACGGCCAGGCGAAGCCGGCGGCGGCGAGGATACTGCCGCCGCCGAGCACCCAGGCGGTCCAGCCCGTCCAGCCGGTGCGCCTCATGACCGCACCGGTTCCGGTTCGGTGAACAGGCCGGCGGCCATGATGACCGTCTTCGTCGCCAGGGACCGGGCAAAGTCGCGGTCGTGGGTGGCGAACAGGACCGCCGACGTGTCACTCGAGGCGCGCACTAGCGCGGCGGCGACGAGCGCCCGGGCCTGTGGATCGAGGCCGCGCGTCGGTTCGTCCACCAGCAGCACCCGCGGCTCGGCGGCCAGCTGGATGGCCATAACGAGGCAGAGGCGTTCGCCGGCCGAGAGGTCCCGCGGATGCCGCCGCATCAGGTGCGCCGCCTCCGCCACGGTGCCAAGCCCGAGCAGGTTCGCGAACCGGAGCGCGGTTCCGATCCCGGTTCCCTTCCCGGCCGGGGGCTTCAGCCGGCGGTCGGCCCGGCGGCACTCCTTGGCCACCGTGACGGCGAAGAGCAGATCGTCGAAATTCTCCGGCACCAGGGCCACGGCCGTGCGGCGGTATCGGGGGCGCAGCTGCGCCACGTCCCGTCCGGCCACGAGCACGCTGCCTCGCGTCGCCGAAAGGGCGATCGCGCGCAGCAGGCTGCTCTTGCCCGCGCCGTTCCGACCCTCGAGCGCCACCAGGTCGCCCGCGTAGAGGTCCAGCGACACATCGTCGACCGCCCGCTCGCTCCCGTGCAGAACCGTGAGGTGACGGATACTCGCGAGCGGCCCCGCAGGCCCGGTGGCGGGGGTGGTCAGGGTGCTCTGACCCTGCTGTGCCGCCTGCTCCGCCGCGACCAGCGCACTCGGCCGCTCGCCCGGGCCGAGCGCATGCACGTGCGCACCGCGGAGCTCGAGCCAGGTATCCGCCGACTTCGACCACTCCCGGGTGTTGTGCTCGGCGACCACGACGCAGACCTGGGCCTCGTGGGCCAGGCGGTCGAGCACCTGCACCACGCGCTCCCGGGCCGGGGTGTCGAGATCGGCCAGAGGTTCGTCCACGAGCAGCAGGATCGGCTGGTTGACCAGGGCGGCGCCGATGGCGACGAGACTGGCCTCGCCCGCCGAGAGCTCCGAGGTGCCGCGGCCGAGCAGATGCTCGATCCCCAGCCGCTCGGCCACCTCGCGCACCCGCTGCTCCACGAGGACCGGTGCGATGCCGCGCACCGCGAGGGCGAAGCCGATCTCGTCCGGCACGGTTTCGGCCACGAAGGAGAGCCGCACGTTCTGGGTGACAAGTCCGACGAAGCCGGCCGTTTCGCGCGGGGGAGTGGCGGCGCGGTCGGCGCCGCCCACCTCGATCGAGCCGTGCTGGGTGCCTTCGGCGAAGTGCTGGAAGAGACCGCTCATGCTGTGCAGCAGGCTGGTCTTTCCCGATCCGGTCGAACCGGCGATCACGGTCAGCGTGCCGGGAGCGAGGTCGAGGGTGAGTCCCTCGAGGTGCCAGCGCTCACCCTCGAAGCCGAGTGCGGCATCCGTCATCACGACCGGCTTCTCACACTCGCCGGCTGCCGCCCGCGTGGCGGCGAACCCGCGGGACTCCATGGACGCAGCCAGGCCGAGCGCCCGTTCCACGGTCTGCTCGAAGACCGGCACCAGCAGGGCCGGTGCCGACCGTTCGCCGCGCAACGCACTGGCCGTGCGCACCCGGCGCACCGCGTCGATCAGTGCCGGGAACGTCGCCCAGGCGATCACGAGCGACCGCGACAGGGCGCGCAGCGGGCCCCGGTTAGCGCCGCGGGCGAAGAAGCGGCGCACATCGACGAGCGCGTTGAGTACACCGAACCCGAGGATCACCAGAGCGAAGGGCAGCGCGCTCAGGGCGGCATTGCCGAGGCCTCCGGTCGTGACGGGCCCGAACAACGCGATGTGGTTGAACGGCCCATCGAGCGGCAGGCGCGGGAGGTCGAGCAGCAACAGGCCGCCGCCGGATGCCCCGCTGAAGGCCACCCGGTAGAGCACCCGGATGCCCACGAACGCTCCGGCGAGCAGCGCCGCCGAGCGCAGGGGGGAAAACCGGAAGCGCAGCATTAGCTTCCGGGGGTGGGCGTCTCGGTGCCGGTCGTGAAGATGAGGCCGACGGACTGGCCCGGTTCCAGCTCGAGGCTGCCGAGGCCCTCCTGGGCGTACTCCCACTCCGCGTCGGCGGTGGGCTTGACCCAGAGCGCCCAGTAAGCGGCAGCGGCGGGCATGGTCGCGCAGGTTTCGGTGAACGGGGTTTCGCCGGCCACCTTGATGGTTTCGTCGGCGGCCGGGCGGCCGCCCACGCGGCAGACCACCTGGTCGCCCCACTCCACGGTGCCCTCGGTTTCCACACCGGCGGTCGCCAGGACCGTGCTGGCCGTGATCGTCTCGGCGGTGGCGGTGTCGACGCAGTCCGTGATCTCGGGGGCGTCGAGCGCGCCGAAGTCGACGACGACGCTCACGCCGGCACAGCCCCCGTCGGCCGGAGCGGCGGTGGCGGTGGCGGTGGCGGGGGTGGTGTCGGTCTCGGGCGCGCCGGTGGTGCATCCGCTCAAGGCCAGCGCCCCCACCAGGGTCAGGGTGGCCAGTGCTGTCAGCTTCATGTGCTCCAGAATACCCAGCGGCGGGTGAAGTCTGGTTCCTGTCACGCGCTGAGACGGGGGCACCGAGTGTTCACCGGGCCGACACCGGCTGGAGACCGGGAGACCTCCGGGCGTCAGCATGAGGCTCATAGATTGGGTGGCGTTGTACCTACCCCCTATGAAGGAGTCGCGCCTTGCGCAAAAAGATCGCTGTCTTTGCCCTCACCGCCACCGCCACTGCCACCGCAGTCGTCGGCATCGCCCCTGCCGCGCTCGCCGCGACCGGCCCGTTCGATTTCGTGCCTCTCGCCGGTTCCGCCTACGGCATGGGCAGCACCGACTGGACCCAGCCGTACCTGCTACCGGAGGGCTTCACCCAGACCCTCGTGCACGACGAAACCGTGCTCGACGTCTACCCCGGCGTCGACGACCTGCATGACATGAACACCCAGAACGAGACCGGTGCCCAGGCCGGCCGCTTCCTCTACAACACCTACGAGGTCGGCTCGAACGGCGCCGTCTCTGTGACCGACCTGAAGACCGGTGTGGTCAGCGTCATCGCGCAGCGCGCGGACTGGAACCGTCTCGACGGCATCCGCTGGACCCCCTGGGGCAGCCTCCTCGTCACGGAAGAGACCACCGGCGGCAAGGTCTTCGAACTGTTCTTCGCGAAGAACGACCCGACCACGGTCGAGCGTATCGAGGAGCGCACCGAGCTCGGAGCGCAACGTCACGAGGGCATCGACGTCACGGCCGACGGCTCCGTCATCGTCATCGACGAACTCAACGGCGGCTCAATCTTCAAGTTCGTGCCGACCGTTCGCGGCGACCTCTCCCAGGGCCAGCTGCACGCCCTCAAGATCACCGGGCTGACGGATGCCGCGCAAAAGTGGAACCAGACCACCTTCACCGAGAAGGTCGGCGCCTTCGAATGGGTGGCCCTCGACCAGGCGCAGGTGCGCGTCGACGCGGATGCCGCGGCCAACGCGGTGAGCGCCACCGAATTCGGTCGCCCGGAAGACGTCGAGATCATCGGCCAGACCCTTTACGTGGCCAACACTTCCGAGGAGCGTGTGGTCGCGATCGACCTGTCGAAGCTCACCGTCAGCAGCTTCGTCGAGGCCGGCGTGAACGTGCCGGTCGAGGACAAGGCCGCCGGGGTCAGCGGGTTCAACAACCCGGACAACCTTGCCGAGGGCCCCGACGGCGCCCTCTGGATCACGGAAGACAACAGCTTCAGCGACATCTTCCGGGCCGAAAAGGACCGAGACCACGACGGAGCGTCCGACAGCGTCGAGCTCTTCGCTTCGCTGACGGATGAAGGCGCCGAGACCACCGGGATCTACTTCGGCAAGAACCCGAAGGAGCTGTTCGCTACGGTGCAGCACCCCGACAAGAACCTCGCCGACGGCATCTGGAAGATCACGCGCGACTAGCCTCACCCCGGAGGCAGGCTACTGCAGCGCCGAGGTCAGCCGCGCGAGGCCGTCGAGCACGGTCTTGCTGTGGGGCTCATTGTTCCAGTCCGACAGCGTCAGCTCCCGGCTCACCTTCCGGTAGCCTGCCTCCACCTCCCGCATCCGGTCGACGAACGTGCGCCCACGCACCATCAGGGAGGTCTCGAAGTGCCGCGTCGTCAAGAAGCCGGCATGAATGTAGCGCGGGTGAGGCGCGGAGGTGCGGGCAGCCTCAGTTCTGCGACAACCCGCGGGCGCCCGGCAGTTCCTCGCTCGACACCGAGCTGAGCAACAGGCTGGTCTCGCTGTTGAGCACGCCCTCGATCGAGCGCACCTGCCCGAGCAGCCGGTCGAAGTCGGCCAGGGTGTCGGTGCGCAGCTCGGCGACGAGGTCCCAACCGCCGTTGGTCGAGTGCAGGGCCTTCACCTCCGGAAAGCCGCGAAGGGCGTGGATCACCTTCGTGATCGCGCGCCCCTCCACTTCGATCAGGGTGATGGCCCGAATCGAGTTCGGGTCGCGGTCCTCCCTGATCCGCACGCCGAAACCCACGACGGTTCCCGAATCGGTCAGCCTCTTGAGCCTGCTGTTGACCGTGGACCGGGTGACACCGAGGTCGCGGGCGAGGCTGGCCACGGGCTCGCGGCCATTCACGCGGAGGGCGGAGAGCAGGCGGCGGTCGAGGTCATCGAGGGGATACATTGCACATAGTGTATGTATGCAGAGCGCACAATGCATAGTCATCTGGACAGAATGCGGCAATAATCGAATGGCGGCTGCACATCGCCCATGCATATGGTTGTAAACCTGAACGAGGGGAGATGCACGTGGTGCGCTTTGTAGACGTAGGAAACATCAACCGCTGGGCCGCCGCGACGGGTGTGGAACGCATCCTCACCGACATGGTCGAGTACCTCGAACGCGACTTCCGCCGCTGGCCTACCTTCGACAAGGCGCCGCGCGTGGCCAGCCACTCACCGCTCGGCGTGATCGAACTCATGCCCACGAGCGACGGCGTCACCTACGGCTTCAAGTACGTCAACGGTCATCCGTCGAACCCGTCGCGGGGCCTGCAGACCGTCACCGCGTTCGGCGTCCTCGCCGACGTGCAGAGCGGCTACCCCACCTTCTGGTCCGAGATGACCGTGCTCACGGCCTTCCGCACCGCCGCGACCTCGGCCATGGTCGCCCGCGCGCTGGCCCGCCCCGACGCCCACACCATGGCCATGATCGGCACGGGCACCCAGTCGGAGTTCCAGGCGCTCGCCTTCCGCGGGCTCCTCGGCATCAACCGGCTCCGCGTCTGGGACACCGATCCCGATGCCATCGCCAAATTCGTGCGCAACCTGGCTCCGCTCGGTTTCGAGATCATGGTCGCCACCGGGGCGACGGATGCCGTGACCGGCGCCGACATCATCACGACCTGCACCGCGGACAAGGCGAATGCCACCGTACTCACCGACGCCATGGTCGGCCCCGGCGTGCACATCAACGCCATCGGCGGCGACTGCCCGGGCAAGACGGAGCTCGACGCGGGCATCCTGCACCGGGCCGACGTCTTCGTGGAATTCACCGCGCAGACCCGTATCGAGGGCGAAATCCAGCAGATGCACCCCGAATTCCCGGTCACCGAGATCTGGCAGGTGCTCCTCGGCGAGGCCGCCGGCCGCACCTCGGCAGAGCAGATCACGGTCTTCGACTCCGTGGGCTTCGCCATCGAGGACTTCTCGGCGCTCCGCTTCCTGCAGGATGCCGTCGACCAGACCTCGTTCTACACCGACATCGACCTCGTCGCCGACCCCGATGACCCGAAAGACCTCTTCGGTCTGGTCACCGCGGGCGCGCCCGTTCTCGTCTGACCCCGGTGTCCGTGCAGGCCCCGTCGGCCGTGGTGCTCATCCGGCCACATTTCTTCTCGCCGAACCCCGAGACGGCCCATGACAACGCTTTCCAGTCACGGGACGCCGGGCACGACGCCGCCCTGGTGGCCGAGGCCGCCTACGCCGAGGTGACCCAGGTAGCAGGCACCCTGGAGGCGCAGGGCATCGCGGTGCACCTGTTCGATGACGACGGGCCGGGCCGCCCCGACAGCGTGTTCCCCAACAACTGGATCTCGACCCACGCCGGGGGTCACGTGGCGCTCTATCCGATGCACGCGCCGAACCGGCGCACCGAGCGCCGGGGTGACATCGTCGAGATGCTCAAGCAGCGCTACCGCGTGCAGGATGTCGTCGACTACTCCGGTCTCGAACTCGACGACGTCTTCCTCGAGGGAACCGGCGCCATGGTTCTCGACCATGCGGCGCGCATCGCCTATGTGGCCCGGTCGCGGCGGGCCGACCCGATCGCGCTCGAACGGTTCTGCACCAACTTCGGCTACGAGCCCATCGTCTTCGACGCGTCTGACGAGAACGGCACGCCGATCTACCACACCAACGTCATGATGTGCATCGCCACGGACTTCGCCCTGGTCGGTCTCGACCTGATCGAGTCGCCGGCCCGGCGCAGCCACGTCGTGGAGCGCCTGGCGGCGCAGGATCGGCAGGTGCTCGCCCTCGACCGCGATCAGATCCGCAACTACGCCGGCAACGCGATCGAACTGCACGGCCGGAACGGACGAATGCTGGCGCTCTCCCGCCGCGCCCTCGGCAGTCTGACTGCCGAGCAGCGCCGGATCATCGAGCAGAGCTGCACGATCCTGCCGCTTGACGTGCCCACGATCGAACTCGCCGGCGGCTCAGTGCGGTGCATGCTCGCCGGGATCCACCTCGACCGTCGTGCTGCGTTCACCAGCCAGGCGGCCGCGGCCGCCTGAGGGCTCAGGCGTTCGACGCTAGAGGCATTCGTCCGGATGGATGCTCCTGGTTGTAGCCCGGCGGTTGCGTCCGCGAAACCAATCCGTGGGGTGTACCTTCGGGAGGATCTTCGCGACCGCGAGTGCGGCGAACATGACCGTATTGATGGCGACGAACGCCGCAAGGATGGCGAATTCGTCCGATTGAAGCACCGTTGACGGAAGGAGGATTCCGACCGGAATCAGGGCGTGGAGAGCATCGACCATGATGGATCAGGCCACCCTTCGCGGTTCGTCGTTGGGTGCGGAGTGGATGACATGGCCCCACTGTGCCTGCCGGCCCAAGGTGATGTCGATGATCCCCTTGACGTAGACGAGGTCTAGGAACACATCGAAGATCAGCTCGGGGAAAAGCGTGAGCGCCAGCAGGCGTGCCCGTAGACCGCCCCCCCAGACCGACACGACACGTTCGGCGATGAATACGAGACCGAGGCCCAGCCAGAACGGAAACCAGACCCACGAATCGATCGCCAGAAGCGTCACAAGCACGAGCAGCAGGAACGCGCTGAGCGCGATGACGCTGTAGCCCAGGCCCAACTGCTGAGCCCAGTACCGGAAGGTGGAGGGTGAGACGCCGTATGCCCCGATGTTCTCCAACGCGCCCCGTTGCCAGCGCAGGCGTTGCACCCACAGAGTGCGAACGGTTGGCATTACCTCGGTGACCACCGTGCACTCCGAGGGAGAGATGATGAGCGCGCCCAGAGACTTCAGGGCAATGGTGAGCTCGTTGTCTTCCGTGAGCGCAGCCGTGTCATAGACATCCCCGCTGGCACCGGGAATCGTGTCGCCGCGACTTTCAGCCACCGTACGCAAGGCGACGGGCCGGAATAGCGAAGCGGTGCCCGTGAGCACGAAGACGTGGCCCCGGCGACGGCGAATGTCACGGGAGTACCGAATGTACTCGTTGCGCTGGAACTGACCGAGAAGCCCGGAACCTTCCTCTCCGTAGAACAACCCACCGACCGCCATCAGCGCACGATCGCTGGTGAAGCGACCAACGGCGGCTTCCAGGAAGCCGTCGTCGAGACGTGTGTCGGCATCCAGGACCATGATGAGGTCGTTGTCGCCCTGGCCCGGTAGGAGCACCTTCAGGATTTGATTGAGCGCCCCGGCTTTCTTGAATGTGTTCCGGCGAGATTCGAAGATTTCCACCCCCAGCGATCGGGCAATGTCGACGGTCCCGTCGGTGCAGTTATCCGCCACGACCACGACGCGTTCCGGGCGGTGCGACTGGGCGAGCAGCGATGACAGTGTCGCGAAGATCGATGCCTCTTCGTTGTGCGCGGGCACCAGAACGGTTACGGTCACGGCGCCGGCGAAGACTCCGCGCGTTCTTGCCATCACGATTCCCGCCGAGAGGGGAGTGGTGCGCTGGTTCAAAGACCGACGGGCCTTGCTCGACGTTCCTCGTTCGAGCATTGCAATTCCTGCGGCGAAGAGGAAAGCCAGAGCAACGGCGCCGAGGATGATCCGCGGCGTCGGTGCCGCCAAGTCATAAAACACCCGCCACATCCCGAGCAGCAGCCCTTGGGAGGGCATTTCGCCCGCCGTCGGCGTTCCGGAGGCGACGACAAACCAGAGGAGGGTCGCTGCACCTCCAGCCACAAGCCCGATGACGACGCCGACGCCGCGATCGAAAGTCTTTGCCCCCATGGGCGCAGATTAGCAGAGTAGGGGGACCTCGACCCTCCCGCTGCTGCTGCTCCCGCTCCGGAAGAACTCGATCGCCGCCTCCCGGAACGCGCGTGACGTCGGGGCGTTGAAGTGATTGCGCCCGGGGATCTCGAAAAATCCTCCGCTCGGCGTGGCCGCGGCGAGTACCTTGGAGGCCTCGAGGATGCTGTCTTTGGTCCCGGTGGCGAAGAGCACGGGCTGAGTCGGCGCGTTGTCGGCGCCGGGTTGGGGGCCGCCGCGCATTCCCTCGACGAGGGCCACGAGGGCTTTGAGGTCGTTGCCGGGCAGCGCGCGGGCCATGGTCAGGTAGGCGCCGGTAAGGCGGTCGGCGACCTCGGTGCCGTGCTCGATATGAGCGCGGGCATCCGTGACCTTGAAGCGTCTGAGGGGGTCGCCGTCGGGTATGCCGCCGAGCACGGCCCGCGAGATGCGTCCCTCCAGTTCGCGGGCGGCCTGCCAGCCCACGCGGGCGCCGAGGGAGTATCCCGCGTAGGCGACCTCGTCGAGCAGGTAGGCGTCGAGTACTTGCAACACGTCGTCGACCAACGCCTCCATCGTGTAGTCGGCGGGGGAGCGGGGCTTGTCGCTCAGGCCGTGCCCGCGCTGGTCGATCGCGATCAGGTGGAAGCCGGCGCGGATGAGATCGCGCGTCCAGCCGGTGACGTGCCAATTGGCGACGGCGCTGGAGGCGAAGCCGTGCACGGCGAGCACGGTGGGGGCGCTCGAATCTCCGAATTCGTAGGTGGCCAGGTTGACTCCATCGGCCGAATAGACGAAGCGGTGCGGTGGGGCGGTGCGTTGTGACATCACGGACCATTGCATCACGACCATCCGGATTTCGGCCCACCAGGTCGACTTTTGGGCAATCCCGCCACCCTGCTTTGCCAGTGCTTTGCCAGCTAAAAATGAGGATATGTCCAGAAATTCCGGGCAGTCTTGAAGGTTCGCCCGGCCGGGTCCCCGACCGTGGAACGTCGAAAAAGAACCGTAAGCGCAGCCGCGCGCGCGATTCGCCCAGTGAAAGTTATGCCAAACTCAGACTCGTCTTCCCCTTTGTCCGACCTTTTCCCCAGTTCAAACACTGAATCAGACGCCATTCCGGTCCGTGCGGCAGCCGCGATCGGCAGCGACGTCGGACTCACCCGCCATCAGGAAACGCGTCGCCGGCGTGGACGAAGCCGCCTACTCGTGGCCGGCGCCGTCATCGCCGTCGGCGCCATCGTGGGCAGTGGATTCTCCGCCCAGTCTGCGTCGCAGGCTGCCGCGGACGAGCAAAAGAAACGCATCATTGCCACCGCAGCTCTGGCAGCCGCCACCGGCCCTCATCCCGAGCAGGCAGGCAGTCTCGACGGAGTCGTCCCGGCCCACGCCTCCGCGAGCGCCCGCACCACCCTTGCCGGTGCCACCGGCGTGATCGCGGCGGCCCAGGGCAAGACGGATGTCTCGGCCCTCTCGAGCGCCGTCGCCTCGCTCAGCGAGTACACGCTTCTGGCCCCCGAGCGAGTTTTCGATCTTGTGGAGCAGGTCATTGCCGAAGCCGAGGTCGTGAAGGCCTCGACCGCTGTGGCCGATCGCATCGCCGCGGAGCAGGCCGCGGCTGCGGCAGCGGCTGCTGGTCAGGCTGCCGCAGCTGCTCAGGCTGCCGCGGATGCTCAGGCTGCCGCGGATGCCCAGGCGCAGGCTGCGGCCCAGGCGGCGGCTCCGAAGCCGGCAGCACCCAAGCCGGTCGCTCCCGCCCCGGCACCGCCCCGCCCCGCCGCCCCCACGAACCCCAGCGGAGCCCAGGCGATCGCCCGGGACATGATGGCGTCCAAGTACGGCTGGGGCGCCGACCAACTCGGATGCCTGGTCAGCCTCTGGAACAAAGAGTCCGGCTGGAACGTCAACGCCTACAACGCCTCGAGCGGTGCCACCGGCATCCCGCAGGCCCTGCCCGGCAGCAAGATGGCCTCGACCGGCGCCGACTGGGCGACCAACCCGGCCACCCAGATCTCCTGGGGTCTGAACTACATCGCGGAGCGCTACGGCGACCCCTGTGGAGCGTGGTACAAGTCGGTGGCCTCGGGCTGGTACTGATGGTCAACATCTTCGAAAAGTAACGTACATTTTCGGAGTATTACTAGAACTGAGATTCCATCAGTGCTAAAATCGGGGTATGGAAAACCTGGCCGATCTCAGCGACATCGAGGACTTCGACATCGAGGACTTCGACATCGAAGAGCTTGACGACGGTGGCGCGCTCGGCGTCGTGACGGCCGAAACGTCCGGTGACGCGGCTTCCCTCGATCGCAGAATGAGCGTCCTGGCCGAGCTGGTCTCCGCGGCCGCGGCCGCCGACCGACTACTCGCCGCGGCGTCGGCGGCGCGGGCCGAGGCGGTCGACGAGGTGCGGGCCTGGTGCCTGTCCAATGAGCTCGCCGCCGAACGTGATCGCGCCCGCCGGACGGCTCGGGCCGAGGCCGTCGAGCAGGGGCTCACGCCGCCTGCCGACAGCGCGGCCGACTGTGCAGCCGACAGCGCGGCCGACAGCGGTTCGGTGTCGGCCGGCGTGGCCGGTTCCCGGTGGAACGCCCTTGAGATCGCCTACCGCACCGCGATCTCCGAACTCGCCTGTGCGTTGCACATCTCCCAAGCTTCGGCCTCCAATCTGATGGCGCAGAGCGAGGCGCTCACCGGCACGTTCACCGCCAGCCGCAATGCCCTCGCGGCCGGCCAGATCAGTTACGCGCACGTGCGGATCCTGATCGAGCACGCCAATTCTCTTCCGACGGCGGCCCGCGCCGCCTTCGAGGCCGAGATGCTGCCCCAGGCGAAACGGCTCACCGTGCCCCAGTTCGACCGCACGGCTCGCCGCCTGCGGGAGAAGTCGCATCCGGAGTCGATCACCGTGCGCCGCACCAAGAGCCAGGCCGACCGCACCCTCGTGTTCGAGCCGGCCGCAGACGGCATGGGGTGGCTGCACAGCTACCAGCAGCTGCCGGTTGCCCAGGCGATTTTCCACCGAGTCAACGACATGGCGGCCAGTCTGCAGGGCCCCGACGAGCACCGCACTCTGGCCCAGCTCCGAGCGGATGCCTTTGCGGCACTGGTGGTCGACGGACCCCCGCGGGGCTCGGCCGGGGCATCCGCGCCACCGTGAACGTGACGGTGCCGGTGTTCACCCTCCTCGGCCGCAGCGACGAGCCGGGTCACCTTGAGGGGTGCGGGCCGATCGACCCCGAGACGGCCCGGGAACTGGCGGCCGGAGCGCCGAGCTTTACTCGCATCCTGGTCCATCCCGAGACCGGCGTGATGCTGTCGGTCGGCCGACATCAGTACCGGGTGCCGAAGGACCTCCGGCGGCTCCTTGTGATTCGAGACGAAACCTGTCGATTCGCCGGCTGCAACCGACCGGCGGCCCGCGCCGAGATGGACCACAGCCACGAATGGCAAGAAGACGGCATCACTCGGTACGACAACCTCGCCAGCCTCTGTGCGCCCGACCACCGGTTGAAGACCCAAACCAACTGGACGGTGACCCAGTCGCCGGGCGGCGAGCTCCACTGGACTGCGCCCAGCGGTCTCCACTACAGGTCCGATCCGGCAATACCCTTCGAGCCTCCGGGCGCCGTCGACGACCCACCGCCCTTCTAGGGCCGGCGTTCAGGGTCACAATGTCTGCTGAAGCTCCCTCTCGTGCTCGCGGGAGCCCAGACCGACAAGGGCGGCCGGGCACTGGCCGGCTACGACGAGGACAAGAAGCTGGCCGGGATCGTAACGGCCGCAGTCTTCGTGACATCCGCGATCTCCTCCGGGGTCGCGAACACGTGCAACCCGAGGCAGGTCAGGGCGTAGCCTCAAGCCATGAAGCGTGCGCTCGCAATTGCCCTGGTGTCGGCCCAATTCCTGCTGCTCCTGGCGCTGGCCCTCCTGCCCCACGGCACACTGTGGCCGGTGAACCTCGCCGTTGTCGTTGGCGCGATCGTGCTTGCTGTCGCCGGCGCGGTCTTCGCCGTGCTCGGCATGCTCGGCCTCGGACCGGCCCTCACCGCGAGCCCGATTCCGCGGGAACACGCGCCACTGGTCACCACTGGTGTCTACGGTCTTGTGCGCAGCCCCATCTACACCGGTCTGATGATCTGCGGCCTTGGGCTCGTGCTGCTCGGCGCATCGGTCTGGCATCTCGTAGCCTGGCTCGCCCTCGTTCTGCTGCTGGCGGGCAAGGCACGCTGGGAAGAGCGGATGCTCGTGGCCGAGCACCCGGACTACGCCGCTTACGGCGCCCGCGCCGGCCGCTTCCTCCCCGGGATGGGTCGGCTGAAGCCGTGACGTGGTGAACCAATTCGACGGAGATTTTGGAGCACAAGTGCTTTTCGGCCGGGTTTTGGGACATTTCGGCCAGAATCTCGGCTCTCCTGCTGCTTCCGTGGGTTAATCCCGGCCGGGGAGCACTGGTTTGTGGCCGCCGAGGCTGAGCATGGCC